>JBGTCT010000054.1:0-19772 GCA_041748695.1 Aquaticitalea sp.
AAAGATAATAAGCGAAACGTAAATTAAAATTAGGAGAAAATGCCGAAAATGAAAACAAAATCTAGTGCCAAGAAACGTTTTAAACTTACTGGCACTGGTAAGATCAAAAGAAAACACGCTTTTAAAAGTCATATTTTGACCAAAAAATCCAAAAAGCGTAAACTCGCCCTGACGCATGACACTTTGGTGCATAAAGCAGACGAGAACAATGTTAAAATCATGTTGCGATTAAAGTAACATTTTTAAACGGTTAAAAACAAATTTATAAACCCTGGAGTTAGGCTCAACGATTGACGATTGTAAATCAAAGTTTTTTGATTTTCGAAGTTAAACAAACAAAGTGTCAAATTATAGACCGCCTACTACAAAAAAACAATTAAGAAATGCCAAGATCAGTAAATTCAGTTGCAAAAAGAGCCAGAAGAAAAAAGGTTCTTAAACAAGCAAAAGGTTACTTTGGAAGACGTAAAAACGTCTGGACAGTAGCCAAAAATGCGGTAGACAAAGCGATGTTATATTCGTACAGAGACCGTAGAACAAAAAAGAGAAACTTCCGTTCATTATGGATAACGCGTATCAACGCTGCAGCCAGAATACACGGAATGTCGTATTCAAAATTCATGGGTGGAGTCAAAGCCAGCAATATCGGATTGAACCGTAAGGTTCTTGCTGATTTGGCTATGAATCATCCAGATGCTTTTGAAGCGATTGCTACAAAAATAAAAAAATAGGCGTTTCGCCAAAATAATAACCACATTTCGCTTATAAAAAAATCCGGATCTTAATTGATTCGGATTTTTTGATTAAATAAATGCCATTTAAAGAATTATACAAAATAAATTCAAAGGAATTTAAAAAGGTTTAAACTTCATTTTTAATTTCATAACAATAATATTCTTGGCCGAATTTATGTTTTTAAATATAGTTGGCAATGGATCTTTTATCACAAATACTACGGGAGTGTTTTTCAAAATAAACTTTAAATTAAATAATAATGAAAAATCTTTTTTTACACCCTTTACCAATCCCTTAAGGTTCAAAAAATTAATATGTTTATATTGCGGGCGCTCAACATGTTCATTTAAACTAGCCAGGCAATATAGGTATGGGAAATTAACCCCAGCAATCAAAGACGCATCTAGAGAGCCCCAAAATCTAGTATTAACCTCTATCACTTTAAACATTTTGTTTTCAACATCATATCTCACATCTATATGAGCTACACCAGACCAGTCAAGGGTCATCATTAACCTTTCGATTATCTTGTATAATTCTTCTTCGTAGACAAGTTTAACACCTAATAATGGTTTAAATGGATTGTCATTATGCATTGTAGCCTTTTGCATAGTAAATGCCAAAATTTGACCCGATCTGCACAAAACACTGCAACCAATATCATAACCTTTTACATATTCTTGAATGATTTGTTCATAATCAAATTTATTGGTTAGTAAATGGCTATGTAAATCCTCTTTTTTATAAAACAAGTACACTCCCATTCCTCCTCCAAATTTCAAAGTAGGTTTTAGTATAACTGGAAATCGAATTTGGTTTAAAATAGGGGTTTCATTAGGCGAATACAAAATACTCTTTGGAAAAGGGATTTCATAAGCTTTGAGGTGTTCTGTTAATAACCATTTATTTCTTGCCTGCACAAAATTATTAAGGTTGGGTAACAAACATAATTTGTTAGATGTGAGATGTTTTTTGTACTTTATTGTAGTTTCTATTCCATTTTCAAAAATTGGCATAACAATATCAATGTTATGCTTTTCTATTTCATGATTGATATTTGATATCCAATCTAGTGCATGGTCAGTTTTTGGATAATATGAAAAATGCTGTATACGCCTTGATGTTCTCATAGATATATACTTACAATTTGACATGATATAAATTTTAACCCCTTTGATTTGAGATAAACTATTAACCACGAAGACTAACAAATGGCTTTCGCCATCAGGAATTAACACAGAGACTCTCATCCAGAATTTTTAAGAAGCAAGATAGTGTTTAATATTACAGTTTGGAACCATAAATTATTAAGCAAATCAACATTTTAATAATAACATAACAAAATTAAATTGATAAATTACCGTTCGTCGATAATCTGTGATAATCAACTAATATATAATTATTTAGAATTTATGTTTCATAAATTCGTATAATCTTAAGAATTTAGATTAGTAGCAAAAAAAAAATTAATTAAACAATTCTAAAACATTAAATTATGAGAACTAAATTTAACAAGATTACCACCATTGTTTTTGGTGTATGCATGCTCTTTGGCGCTTTAAGTTGCCAAAACGAGTCTCTAAATTCTGAACAAGACATGGCTTCAGATTCCACAGCATTAGCTAATAAATCAAAAGTAGCTACCATGGTTTTTCCGGAATGTGACGCTGAACCATCATCGCAAGTGGACTTAATAGCTGGTCAAAACATTTTGGTTGGTACTGTTACTGTTGAAGTTGTTGGTACCAATTACGAAATCACTTACACTATTACAAATGACGGTTATTGTTTAACTGAAACTCATTTATCTGTTGTAACGGCTAAAACGAACTTTCCACTAAACAACGCAGGGAATCCTGTAATTGGTCATTTCGAGTACAGCGAGTCTCATGACTGTGTCTCAAGCTACACTTATACAGTTCCAACTTCAAAAGGAACATTTATTGCGGCACATGCTGTTGTAACTTGTATTGCTGATGTCACTAGTGAAGCATTCGCACTTACATTGCCAGATCAAGTTGAGGTTTGTGTTACTGGTAAAGGTGTTCCAAATTCATATTTCGATATTAATATAGCTTCAGGAAATTCTTTGTCTGGTGCTCATGATGCATGGTGTGTAGACCAAGATGCATTTTTAGATAATGGACATTGTTTTACTGGGGATGTTTATTCTTCATATGAAGATTTACCAGCGGGCAAATTTGAAAAACCAGAAAACTTTGGTGCTGTAAACTGGCTTATGAATCAAGACTTCATAGGAACAGAAGCCACCCCAGAACTTTTCAATTATACTTTTGGAGATATACAAATAGCTATTTGGAAATTGGTTGATAATAGTGTTTGTTCGGTTTGTGAATTTACTGGTCCTTTCAATAACGCCAGAGTAGATATGTTAGTAGCGATGGCTCTAATGCATACTGATTATGTTCCTACTTGTGGTGATGATGTTGTCATTATTATAGTTCCTACCGATGATAGTCAAAGTTTGTTTATCACGATCCCTGCTCCATGCGGAGATTGTAGTGAAACTGCCTTTGGTGCTGGTTGTAGATTCCCAGGTAATAACTGGTTCACATGGTTTCAATTTGGTGGTGCATCTTAAAAATTAATAAAAATTAAAAATTTTATAAAAATCCGGTTCTTAACTGAACTGGATTTTTTTATACCATTTTTTTAAACTTTTATCATGCTGCTTTTATTTACATGAGAAATGAGTTAAATTTTGCTTCAAATAGGCTAAAGAACGTGATCTAATTCAACTATTTTTGCGCCTTATTTAATTTAAACATGCTAACCCCTAAATATCATTAACCGATATCAAATCCCATGATTTAACAATCACAAAAACCAATGAAGAACATCCTCATTGGATACCATATAATGACCTTTAAAAAACATGTAAACGAACACATATGAAAAAAATAGCCTTATTGCTTATTGTTTTTATCTACACATCAGTAAATGCGCAGCAAAGTAACTCACCATACGAATGGAAATGGGTAAAGGACGGTATTTGGACTGGTGCAGCCCTTGGTACTACTGCATATGGTTTTTTGCTTATACAAGATAAAGAAGGCATTTCTGAAGCCGAACTCAATGCATTGAACAGAGACGACATCAATGGGATAGATCGATGGGCAGCAGGCAATAGTTCGGAAACTGCAAGCGAGTTAAGTGACATTCCCTTTGGTATTTCATTTGCCATACCATTTGCTTTGTTACTGAACGATGACATAAACGATCACACAGGACAATTTTTGGGCTTATACCTCGAAAGCTTGGCAACAACCTCTGCTTTATACACAGTTACTGCCGGTTTAGTAAATAGGTCACGACCATATGTTTATAACGAAAATTTAAGTGTGGATCGACGCACTAGCAACAATGGACAGCGCTCTTTCTATTCAGGACATGTCGCAGCATCCGCTACTGCGACGTTTTTTGCCGCTAAAGTGTATTGCGATTTCAATCCAGATGCTACAGGCAAAGGTTATATATGGGCGGCGGCGGCCACTATTCCCGCTGTTGTAGGCTATTTTAGATTGGAGGCAGGACAACATTTTTTGACCGATATTTTATTGGGATACACTCTCGGTGCTGTTACTGGGATTATAGTCCCAGAATTGCACAAGACCAAAGGTTCATCTATTGATCTTTCCCCAACATCTGGACGAAATTTTAGAGGTGAAGATTATACTGGTTTGGCTTTGAGATATAATTTTTAAATCAAAACTCTTTATTTTTTGATTTAGTTTCTGTGAATAGCAAAAATCTTGTACTCCTCTGTTTTACCCTTTAGAAGGACATCGTCCATTAATACTGCTTTATACTGGGGTACTAATTTAAATTTATCGACCAACTCTTCAGAGATTAAAAGCGATTCGTTAAAGTCATTACATTGTTCTTGAATACGCGAAGTTGTATTGATGACATCCCCATGATAAGCCAATTCCTTTTTGACGGTTCCTACCTCTGCTATGATAATTTTGCCTGCATGAATCCCTGCTTTGAACTCTGGCAGTACACCATAGCGTTTCATGTAATATTTTTTGTGTTTTTTGAGATTCTTTTCAAAATCAAAGAATAGATCGATACTATGTACAGGGTTTATTCCTTTTTTGAGCTCCCAACTTAAAACAGCCTCGTCACCGACATACTGGTAAATATCTGCATTGTGCTTTTTGACTACCCTGTTGAGATAATAAAAGCAATCCTGAATGAGGTTACTGTATTTTATATTTCCTAAATTTTCGGCAATGGTGGTGGATGATTTTAGATCTAAGAACATAAATATGCGCTCTACTTCGCGCGGCTTTCTATAACGTCCTAGCAACATATTAAGAATGACACCCTTTCCGAATTTGCCATCGGCCAATCTTATAAAGGAAAAAATCAACGAACAAAGTATGAAATATGCAATTACTAACCAGAATATCCTATTGGTCATCCACCAACCACGCTGATTGGGAAAATCCACACCAATGTAATCTTCTGCCAAATAAGCAATGAAGGTCAATGAAAATATAAGGAACACTAAATAAAAAACAGATTTAAATATAAGGATAAATCCCAGATGCAAAGCTTTGGATAGGAATTTATCAAATAGAAATTCGACGATGGTGTATACGATAGCCACCATGACACCGAGAATTACCCCAAACATGATGTATTCTAATACCGGGATGGTCTTGCTCAATTTTACAGAGTCCACTTGTTCCTGATGCCTGCCGTAATATCTGATGAGAATGAAAGAACAAAAAGAAAACGACCAAAAGAGAGTCGAGGTAAATAAAAGTTTAAAAAATTGCGTTAAAAAATATTTCAAATTGATTTGGGTTAAATGACGAATGCTTTTAGTTGTCTAAATGTATGAAATAATATTGAATGTTTGTATTAGGGATAGCAGTGGAAATCCTTTTTTGTCTTTTGAACTCACCTTGACTTTTTTCAATTGGCTGCAAAATGGTCATTTTTCCCCATATTCCATTTTTTTCTTACTCCGTAACTCTGCTATGAAGTGCAAAGAAAGCAAAATCTGTAACAAAAATCCCTATTTTTCGCCTCAATCAAAAAATCATGATAAGTTCTTTACAAAAAAGATTGAAACGTATAGCCCGACCACGCTCTTTGGTGTGAAATGCCCAAAATGAAAAAAAATCAGGTTTTTTGATTTTTCTTTTTGGCAGCTGGAAATAGTACGTTGTTCAAAATCAAGCGGTATCCGGGCGACGTTGGGTGCAACTCAAGCTCTGTTTTTGGGTCGCCAACTTTGTGTGTGTAATCTTCTGGATCGTGGCCTCCATAAAACGTAAAAAACCCTTTTCCTTTTATGCCGTGAATGTATTTTGCTTCGCCATTACTTCGATTCTCTCCCAAAACCAAGACGTTTGATTTAATTTCTTCCCTAGTGAATGAGGTTGTTTGTCCCATAAACCCTTTGACTAGTACCGTATGGTTTTGACACAGCATCGTTGGAACCGGATCCCATTTGGCAGAAAAATCCATAAGGGTAAAATAGTCAAGCGTTGAGACAATTTGTCTTTTGTTAGTCATATCTATCGACGAAAACTCATAAACATTAGGGCTTCTCTCAAGAGTAAAGTCCTTAAAAGCAAATGTTTTGGCGTAATTGATGTCATTTTGATAATTGGGATCACTTGCATCGCCATCAAACATAGGTTCACAAATGTCTACGCCTTCTGCGGCAAGTGCAATGTCAAAACTATCGGTGGCACTGCACATGGCGAACATAAATCCTCCACCAATGACATAATCCCTAATTTTTAAGGCGACTGCCAACTTTGCTTCGGAAACTTTATTGTAGCCCAACTTTGTAGCCAAGGCCTCTGCTTCCCTTTTTTCTTCAATATACCACGCTGCCGATTTGTAACGCTGGTAAAATTTGCCATACTGTCCTGTAAAATCTTCATGGTGCAAGTGCAGCCAATCGTACAGCAACAGAGCGTCGTTCAATACTTCTTCGTCATAAATGACCTCATATGGAATTTCGGCATACGAGAGTACCATGGTTACGGCATCGTCCCACGGTAAATTACCTTTTGGAGAATACACGGCTATTTTTGGTGATTTTTCTAAAATAACCGCTTCCATATTTTGGGAAGGGCTGGCGATTAAATCGAGGATTTCTTCGGTTTTGGAATCGGATAAAACTTCATACGAAACGCCTCTTATTTGGCATTCGCGTTGAATGGCTTCGGTATCTGGCAATAAAAACGAACCGCCTCGATAGTTGAGCAGCCAATTGACCTTGAGCTGTTTTTCAAGGGTCCAATAAGTAACACCATATGCTTTTAGATGGTTTTTTTGACCTTCGGCATCCATAGGGATTAGGATGTAGGACGCAAATGCATGAGAGCACATACTCAATAAAACGACCATTAATAGTAACTTCTTCATAAACGAAAGATACTTAAAAAAATAGGTTTCAAAAATCCTTTTAAGGAAAGATTAATAAATGCCGTTATTTCAATTTCAGCGGATTTCCGGAAAGCAAACTCGCTATAACGCTTGTGTTTGGAAACTGCTCAAGGATTATTTTGATGAATACCGTTATTGGAATGGACATAATCATGCCTGGAATTCCCCAAATATAGCCCCAAAACATCAGCATGACCAAAACGGTAATAATATTGATTGAGAAAGACCTGCCCATAAAAACTGGTTCTAAAATAGCGCCAAATATCACTTGAACCATGGTTATAGAGAGCACAAAAAAGAACAAAGTTCCCATGAATTGTATCTCGACGAAAGCAAAAATGGCGAGTGCAATGACCGATATAAAAGAGCCAATCATTTGAACAAAATTGATGAGAAAAGCAAATAGACCCCAAAATATCGGGAAACTCACTTCAAAAAAAACACATGCCAGACCAATGCCAATTCCTGTACCCAAACTGACTAAAAACTTGACTTTGATGAATTTGATTAAATCATTTTCAATTTTAAGAAAGGTTTTTACCGATGTATGCTTTTGTTTTAATATGGTCACATTCAGTAATTTTTGGACGTTGATGGATTCTGCCAACCATAACACCGTGAAAAATGCTGTGGTCAACGACATGCTTAAAAAACTACCAACAAAACCAACAGCCTTACCCAAACTATCCTTTTCCAGAAATTGTGCTACAATGCTTTCCTCTGTACCTAAAGAGGCTCCCAAAAATATTTCAAGCGATTGCTTTAAACTCCGCAACTTATCTTCTGCTTCTGCAAAAAAGGTGCTGTCGGCAGACATGATTTGTTTACTTGACAGATGAATGAGTTCTGCCGTGATTGCCAAACCCGACAAAATAAGAAGAATCACAATGGCTATACTCACTACTTTAGGTACTCCTTTTTTGCCCAACCATCGCATTAAAGGTAGAAACAATAATGCAATGAACATGGAAGATACTAACGGTATAAAGATGAACGACAAAATCTTAAGTAAATAAAATATGACCGGAATCACCAGGACCAACAAAAAAATATTGGTTGTACGTTGTTTATCCATGAGACAGCGTTTTTGAAACTAATAGGCTGCAAAGATAATTTAAAATATAAAGATGAAGGCAACTCTTCACTAATTGTGTCCATAAATAATCTACCTCAATGTAAACTTACGAGGTCTAAAATTCCAAAAAAACAAATTCCAAATTCCATAAGGAAAAACGATGTAAGTTTCTTGTAATTTAACCCTTATAGATTAAAACGGTACATCATTATCCTCATCATCGTTATGATCAGGTGCATCAAAAGCATCGCTTGGAGATGGATAATTACTCGATTTGAAGGTGTCGTCATTGGCAGCTGCGTTCATTTTGCTGTGGAATTCACCAAAAGGCGTATCAAAATCGTCCAAATTATCAAATTTACCAAGGTTGCCAATAAACTTCAAACGAATATTTTCCAGGCCACCATTTCTGTGTTTGGCAACAATAAATTCGGCTTGCCCCTCGGTAGGCGTGTGCTCATCGTCATCCCATTCGTCTATTTTGTAATATTCGGGACGATAGATAAAGGACACAATATCGGCGTCTTGCTCAATAGCTCCTGATTCACGTAAGTCAGAAAGCAAAGGTCGCTTGCTTCCTCCACGCGTTTCTACGGCACGAGACAATTGCGAAAGTGCAATCACAGGAATACTCAACTCCTTTGCCAATGCTTTAAGGTTACGTGATATGGTCGAGATTTCCTGTTCGCGATTGCCGCCACCTTTTTGGCTTCCACCTGCGGTCATCAATTGTAAATAATCGATTACCAATAATTTAATACCATATTGAGATGACAAACGACGCGCTTTGGCACGAAGGTCAAAAATAGAAAGTGATGGTGTATCATCAATAAACAAAGGAGCTTTCTCCAATGCCTTCACCTTTACATTGAGTTGCTCCCATTCGTGCTTTTCCAGTTTACCCGTTCGGAGTTTTTCGGAAGACAATCCTGTTTCGCTGGAAATTAAACGGGTGATTAATTGTACCGATGACATTTCCAAAGAGAAAAATGCCACAGGAATATTTTGATTGACGGCAATATTTCGAGCCATAGACAGTGTCAATGCTGTTTTACCCATACCAGGACGAGCGGCAACAATAATCAAATCACTTTCTTGCCAACCGGAGGTCAACCGGTCTAATTTGGTAAATCCTGATGGGATTCCACTCAAGCCTTCTTTGTTGGAAATATCCTGAATTTTCTTTTTGGCCTGAATGACCAAACTTTGGGCGGTTTCGGTTGATTTTTTAATGTTGCCTTGGGTAACTTCGTAAAGTTTGGCTTCGGCAGTATCCAAAAGATCAAAAACATCCCTAGTTTCGTCGTAGGCTTCTTCGATAATTTCACTCGAAATTTTGATCAAACTACGTTGGATGAATTTTTGTAGAATGATACGCGCATGAAACTCAATATGCGCCGAGGAAGACACTCTTTGGGTCAGGGAAATGAGGTAAAAATCACCTCCCGCCAATTCAAGTTTTGAATCTTTCTTGAGCTGGCTCGAAACGGTTAATAAGTCAACTGGCTCGCTGTTTTCAAACAACTTAAAAATGGCTTCAAAAATGTGTTTGTGCGCATCTTTGTAAAAAGCATCGGCACTCAAAATGTCAATAACTTCATCAACACCTTTTTTGTCAATCATCATTGCCCCAAGCACAACTTCTTCTAAATCAATAGCTTGTGGCGGAATTTTTCCTTTTTCTAAACTAATAAGGGTGCTTTTGTCAATTTTATAGCCTTGGGTTGGGTTGGGTTGTTTCATAAAAGCGAAAGTAAATAAATTGTTAAGAAATACAACATCTTATTGTGTTTCAATCTCAACATGTCGTCAACAATTTAACTGTTGATAACTAAATAATATTGTTAATAGCGATAAAAAAAACTGAAGCGTTCGGCTTCAGTTTTAATCTATAGTTATAAAAATAAGTTCTAACCTTTAAATACACCCATTTCAGCATATTTATCCATACGTTTTTTAACCAATTCTTTTGGTGATAAGTTTTTTAATTCGGTGTAAGACTTCACAATGGCATCTCGAACCACCATAAAAGTTTCTTCCCGATCGATATGCGCACCACCAAGCGGTTCCTTGATGATGTCATCTACCAAATGAAGTTTTTTCATGTCGGTCGCCGTTAATTTTAATGCTTCGGCGGCCTGTTCCTTATATTCCCAACTTCGCCATAAAATAGATGAACAGGATTCAGGAGAAATAACAGAATACCATGTGTTTTCTAACATCAAAACCCGATCGCCAACACCAATACCTAATGCGCCACCAGAAGCACCTTCTCCAATAATAACACAGATTATAGGTACTTTGAGACGCGTCATTTCTAAAATATTACGCGCTATGGCTTCGCCCTGACCTCGCTCTTCAGCTTCCAATCCTGGATATGCCCCTGGCGTATCGATTAAAGTAACTACAGGAATTCCGAATTTTTCGGCAGATTTCATCAAGCGCAATGCTTTTCTGTAGCCTTCAGGATTGGACATCCCGAAGTTTCTGTATTGTCTGGTCTTTGTATTGTATCCTTTTTGCTGGCCGATAAACATATAACTTTGGTCTCCAATTTTTCCCAGACCACCAATCATTGCTTTGTCGTCTTTCACATTTCTGTCGCCATGAAGCTCTAAAAACGAGTCGCCGCAAATGGCTCTGATATGATCTAAAGTGTAGGGTCTATTTGGATGTCGCGACAACTGTACACGTTGCCAAGCAGTAAGATTTTTGTAGATTTCTTTTTTGGTAGCAATTAGCTTCTTTTCAATTTGTTTACAGGTTTCTGTTACGTCAACATTGCTCTCCTGGCCTATTGCTTGACATTTTTCAAGTTGTTCCTGTAATTCTTTGATGGGAAGCTCAAACTCTAAATACTCCATAGAAATTTAAGTTTAATAAATTGTTAGTTGACAAAGATAAAAATTTAATCGGCTTTTGTAGTGATGGCTCTTTTCTTTTTATTGAATTTTGAGCTTTTAAGAATACCATCCATTAACACCGTGAGCAACACCAAAATAGCACCATAATAAAATTGTGGGCTCATTGTTTCGGTTGCTGGAAACAATATCAATGCTAGGGTAATTCCATAAACTGGTTCCAAATTATACGAGAGAATTACGGTATATGGGCTGATGTATTTCATCACTTTTACAGCGCCTATAAAAGCGTATGCTGTGCAAATTGATGCCAAAATGAATAAGAATATCCAATCGGAAGAAGACAAGGTGAAAAATTGGGCAGAAAATCCGCCATTGAAAATTAGGATGAACAGCGTGATAAATGCAACTCCACTGATAAATTCGTAAAACGAAATTACCGTTGCACTGTGCTTTTCTATAAACTTACCGTTAAGGACGGCAAACAATGTTGAAAACAAAGCAGACGACACACCAAGAAGGATACCATAAATATATTTGATTTCACTTTGAGTGATCAAAAAAACACCAACAATGACAATCGCACCAAAGAGTATTTCATACCAAATGACCGGCCTTTTATAGATAAATGGTTCTATAAAGGATGCAAAAAACGCTCCTGTAGAAAACATAGCCAAGGTAATGGAAATATTAGACTGCTTAATTGCTTCAAAAAAAGTAATCCAATGCAAGGCAATGATAATTCCAGCCACAAAAAATCGCAGCATCGAGCGCAAATCTACTTTAATATTCAGGCGAATTATTTTGATGTAAATAAACATCATAAGGCCTGCAATCAGCATTCTGTACCAAACTAAAGCGATAGATCCAATGGAAATAAGTTCTCCTAAAATAGCGGTAAAACCTGCAATAAAAACTAAAAAATGAAGATGTAAATGATTTTTTAGTTTAACGTTTTGCATTGTATAACATATAGATGGCTAATATACCAAAAATGACATTTGGAAACCATACCGCAACCAAAGGAGGAAAATCAGATTGTTCGGCCATGACACCAAAAACCTTGTCAAAAAACACATAGACCATGGCGATACTAATACCAATGGCAAGATTGACTCCCATACCTCCGCGTCTTTTGATGGATGACACTGCAACGGCTATTATGGTAAGGATAAAAACAGAAACTGGTAAACTCCATTTCTTATATTTCACGACTTCATAGCGTCCAATATTGGAAGAACCTCTTTCTTTCTCCTTTTTGATGAAATTATTTAAGTCGGTATACGATAGTGTTTCTGCGATGTATTCTACAGGTGTCAAATCTTCCAAATCAAAGGAAAAAAGCGTATCCTTTCGCCTTGTGGTTTCTACAATTTCATCATGATCACCTATGGTCCGTTTAACATAATTAAATAAACGATAGGTGCTATCTTCCTCAACATATGAAATGGAATTGGCAAAGATTTTATATTTTAACTTATTGCCTTTAAAGTGCTCATAAGTAAAATTATTGCCTAACTTTTGTTTAGGATCAAAATTACTTACGTAGATATAATCATTGTCGTTTATTTGTCTAAAAATATCCTTATCTTGAAGCTCTGCCTTGCTTTTTTTCAGGTTCTTGTAAACAAACTGATTGTAACCACGGCTAGCCATTGGCGCTAAATAAAGTCCCAGAAACAGGGCGAAAATCGCTACAACTGTAGCGCCAATCATATAAGGCCGCATAAACCTAAAATAAGATACACCTGAACTTAAAAAGGCCACGATTTCGGTTTGGTTGGCCAATTTTGAAGTGAACCAAATCACCGAAAGAAATAAAAACAAAGGAAACAAAAGATTGGCAAAGTAAATGGTGAAATTCAAATAATACATCGCCACTTCACCAAAAGGAACCTCATTTTCAAGGATTTTACCTATTTTTTCGGCAAGATTTACCGTAATCCCAATAGGAATAAACAGCAGCAACATCATCAAGAATGTCAGCAAATAGCGTTTGAGTATGTACCAATCGAGTATTTTCATTTTTCTACAAACGCTTATCCATTTGTTTTACCATTTGATCCTTCCATGTTCTGAAATCGCCCGCTAATATATGTTTTCTCGCTTCCCTAACCAACCAAAGATAGAACCCTAGATTGTGAATAGTGGCTATTTGAGCTCCCAATCGTTCATTGACTGTAAACAAATGCCGCAAATAGGCTTTGGTGTAATCGGTATCTACGTAAGTAATCCCCATCTCGTCAACAGGAGAAAAATCGGCTTCCCATTTTTTATTTTTAATGTTGATACTGCCGTGTGCAGTAAATAGCATACCATTTCTGGCATTTCGAGTTGGCATCACACAATCGAACATATCTATACCTAACGCAATATTTTCGAGAATATTGATAGGCGTACCAACGCCCATCAAATAGCGTGGTTTATCTTCTGGTAAAATAGCGGTAACAACTTCCGTCATGGCGTACATTTCTTCTGCTGGCTCTCCAACCGACAATCCTCCAATAGCGTTGCCTTCTGCTCCAGTATTGGCAATATATTCGGCAGATTGCTGCCGCAGATCTTTATAGGTACTGCCTTGCACTATTGGAAAAAATGATTGGCTGAAACCATATTTAAAAGGTAATTTATCGAGATGATTGATACATCTGTCCAACCAACGATGTGTCATATGCATACTTCGTTGAGCGTAACGATAATCACATGGATATGGTGTACACTCGTCAAAAGCCATTATGATGTCTGCTCCAATAGTACGTTGGATTTCCATGACATTTTCTGGTGTGAATACGTGGTAACTTCCGTCAATATGCGATTTAAATTTAACGCCTTCTTCCTTTATTTTTCTATTGGCAGATAAGGAGTAAACTTGATAGCCTCCAGAATCGGTCAAAATATTGCGATCCCAATTCATAAACTTATGTAAACCTCCGGCCTTCTCCAGAATTTCGGTCTGTGGACGTAAATATAAGTGGTACGTATTTCCAAGAATAATATCGGGATTGATATCGTTTTTCAGCTCGCGTTGATGCACACCTTTAACAGAACCAACAGTCCCTACAGGCATAAAAATAGGTGTTTCAATAATACCGTGATCGGTTGTGATACTTCCTGCTCGTGCTTGGCTTTGGGAGTCTTTGGCTACTAAATCGAATTTCATGGGCGCAAACCTACGTCTTTTTTTAATTTAATTTTTTTAAACACCTTGCTAAATAGGTTCTCGACAAACTCGAATTCATTCTTTGCATAGGCGTCGTAAAGATAAATAACTATCAATTCAACATCCTTAATAAAAATCAAAATTGTTAGCAAAACAGTAAGTTTCGTTAATAAGTGCAAGGAGCCTGCTTTTGATTAAGGGTTTTAAAACTTTAATTTTGCGACTATAAAATCTAACAGATATAGCATGTCAAACACAAAACAATTAGAAGATTTAGTCATTCAGGTAAGACGCGACATTTTGCGAATGGTCCACAAGGTCAATTCAGGACATCCTGGTGGATCTTTGGGCTGCACAGAGTTTTTTGTCGCCTTGTACAATGGGATATTGGACCGGAAGAAAACCTTTGAAATGAATGGTATTGGAGAAGATATTTTCTTTTTGAGCAACGGTCATATTTCACCTGTTTTTTATAGTGTATTGGCTAGGGCAGGCTATTTTCCAGTGGATGAATTGAGCACCTTTCGATTGATTGATTCCCGTTTGCAGGGACATCCCACAACTCATGAAGGTCTACCAGGAATTCGCGTGGCATCTGGCTCACTTGGCCAAGGCATGTCCGTAGCCATTGGTGCCGCACAGGCAAAAAAATTGAATAAGGACACTCATTTGGTTTATAGTTTACATGGCGATGGCGAATTGCAGGAAGGTCAAAATTGGGAAGCCATCATGTATGCTGCTGCCAATAAGGTCGACAACATCATAGCTACCGTGGATTTAAATGGTCAACAAATAGATGGCGCTACCGATGATGTACTACCAATGGGAAGCCTAAAAGCAAAATTTGAAGCTTTTGGATGGATCGTATTGGAAATAAATGATGGCAATAATCTTGAGGCAATCATTAAAGGAATGGCGGAAGCAAAATCAAAAACCGGCCAGGGAAAACCAGTGTGTGTATTGCTTAAAACCATGATGGGCAACGGGGTTGATTTCATGATGCACACACATGCATGGCACGGAAAAGCACCTAACGATGACCAACTGGCGGTAGGATTGGCTCAAAATGCTGAAACATTGGGAGATTATTAAAGACCCCTCCTAACCTCCCCAAAAGGGAGGAATCGCCAGATAACCAATAAAAAATGACAACTATAATTTTAAAATAATACCTAAAGAAGTCCCTCATCTGGAGGGATTAGGGAGGCTTATGAAAACATATACAAATACAGGTAACAAAGATACCCGCTCGGGTTTTGGAGCAGGATTGACCGAATTGGGCAAAACAAACGAAAATGTCGTGGCACTTTGTGCAGACTTGATAGGATCTTTAAAAATGGACGATTTTAAGAAAAACCATCCAGAGCGTTTTTTTCAGGTGGGGATTGCCGAAGCCAATATGATTGGAATGGCTGCAGGATTGACCATTGGTGGAAAAATTCCTTTTACGGGAACCTTTGCAAATTTCTCAACGGGTCGTGTGTACGACCAAATTCGTCAGAGCGTTGCTTATTCCGATAAGAACGTCAAAATTTGTGCATCGCATGCTGGGCTTACTCTTGGGGAAGACGGTGCAACACATCAAATTCTTGAAGACATTGGATTGATGAAAATGCTGCCAGGAATGACCGTAATCAATACGTGTGATTATAATCAAACAAAAGCTGCTACCATTGCCATTGCTGATCATCACGGTCCGGTTTATCTGCGATTTGGAAGACCTTCTGTTCCTAATTTTACACCCGAAGACCAAACATTTGAAATCGGTAAAGCACTTCATCTCACCGAAGGAAAAGATGTTACCATTGTGGCAACCGGACATTTGGTGTGGGAAGCTTTGGAAGCGGCAAAAGCCTTGAATGAACAGGGAATATCAGCAGAAGTAATCGATATTCATACCATAAAACCATTGGATGAGAAAGCTATTTTGGCATCCGTTAAAAAAACTGGTTGTATCGTTACCGCCGAAGAACACAATTATCTTGGAGGTTTGGGAGAAAGTGTCTCGAGAGTTTTGGCGCAGCACCAACCAACTCCTCAAGAATTTGTGGCCACCCAAGACACCTTTGGCGAATCCGGTACACCTGCACAGTTAATGGACAAGTACGGATTAAATAGTGAAGCCATCGTAAAAGCTGCAAAAAAAGTAGTTTTTAGAAAATAATGTTCGTTTGGTAACGTTTTTGATTATACAAATCAAATCTTAAAAACGAATCTTATGAAAAAAATGGTAATTACAGCTTTCCTTGTTTGTTTGGGAAGCATGGCTTTAAAAGCACAAAATGGTAGTGGCTTCGGTATTAGAGGTGGCCTAAACTACAATGGTAATGGCGATTATTTTGAATCGATAAGTTCCAATGCCAAAAATCCCGATAGAAATGTTGGATATCATTTAGGAATTTTTGGTAAAATCGGTGACAAGCTCTACTTCAAACCAGAGTTGGTGTATTCTCGTACCAAGAGCAGTTATGATAATGATGATTTTATCATGAAAAAATTTGATGCTCCCCTCCTAGTTGGAGTCAAAGTGTTGGGGCCAATAAGCGTATTTGGTGGCCCTTCATTGCAATATATTGTGGATACTGAATTTGATGGCATCACCATCGATGATGTTAATGATGATTTTACCGTAGGTCTCAACTTTGGGATTGGTCTTAATTTCAATAAATTTGGAATTGATTTAAGGTACGAACGCGGTTTTAGCGATAATGAAGCGACCTTTATCAACAATAACGTCGGAACAGGTGTTGTCAGCAGAATTGATACACGACCAGAGCAACTCATAGTAAGTCTCTCGATAATGTTATAACTCTTAAATTGTGCCTATTAAAAAAGCCGCTTATGCGGCTTTTTATATGCAATATCAAAATACTGTTAATTTTGATTGGACTCTGTTGAAGTAGGATCCAAATAATTGGGAATACCATTTCCATTAGTATCATCATTGGTTGGATCGCCATCATTATTTATATCTTCAAATCTCGTAGCTACACCATCACCATCATCATCTGGATCTAAAAAATTAGGAAAACCATCATTATCCGTATCATCATTAAATAAATTACCATCGCCATTCAAATCCTCCAGATATGAAGGCACTAAATCATTGTCATGATCGTTGATCTCGGTTTGCAACAATTCAAATTTGAATATTAAATTGGAATACAAAGTTACTCCAACTGGTGGAGATCCAAAGTAAGCCAAGCCAGAAGGCAAAAACATCACGCCTAAACCATAATTGTTAAAGCTAAACGTACCATCACCATTATCCACAAAATCTTCAGCAGCATTAAATTCTGGCATTACCAAACGCCAACCTTGAATCAGGTTTAGCAAATCAAAGTTTATCGGATTGGCTGTGCTATCAAAAACAACATCATTTTGAAGCATTCCAGAATAATTCACACGTACGTCATCACAAAAATGAGGGACTTCCCCTCCACCTTGGTTCAATTTTAAAATATAATAATCATATTGTACCTCAAGATGGGTGGTGGTTCTCATTTCTACGGCATCAACTAATAGGGTGTTTACATCAGGATTCGGCATCGGTAAATAATTCCCAGAGGTGTCTTTTGGTAACTCTGAAATGACGATGTCAAAAGTGCGATAATTCCCTGGGGTTTCAAACATGGCTGAATTGTAATAATGGGTTTGTAAATAACCTATTAAGGAATCTCCATCAATCACTTGCTGCTCGGTTCTATCGGCTGGAACAAAAACAACACCATTGTCGTCATCTTTTTTACAGGAAGAAAACAATGCAAATACAGAAAGCATGCAAAGAGTAAAATTTCTAAAGTTCATTATTGCTTATTTTTGCCGTGCAAGATACAATAATATAATATTTTTGCACTACTAGATTAACGTAGTTTTTATAATTTTAATATGCGAATTGATAAGTTTCTTTGGTGTGTACGCTACTACAAAACCCGCAATATTGCTACTGAAGCATGCAAAAAAGGTCATGTGAAGGTCAACGGACAGGTGGTGAAACCAAGTAGGGAAGTTTTCGCAACTGATAAAATTGTAATTCGTAAAGATCAAATTAATTACGAACTCAATGTAAATGACATACCTCCAAGTAGGGTTGGTGCAAAACTAGTTGATATTTACAGAACAGATATCACGCCCAAAGAAGCTTTTGAAGCCAAAGAATTACTTAAATATTCAAAAGATTATTATCGCAAAAAAGGCGTTGGGCGACCAACTAAAAAAGACCGAAGGGATATCGACGATTTTAATGAAGATAAAGAGGCAGATTAAAAAAACTCTTTTTTATCTTTGAACAAATAGACTATAGCATGACCGCAACGAGACTCATCATTTTAAATCACGACGAAATCAAGCATAAAATTAAGCGCATAGCGTATCAAATTTATGAAAGCAATGTGAATGAAAAGGAAGTGATCCTTGCGGGAATTGATTCCAATGGTTACCGTCTGGCAAAAAAATTAAAATCTTCTTTAGATAAGATATCCGATATCAAATCCATCTTGTGCAAAGTAACAATTGACAAAAAAAACCCTTTGAACCCAGTGACAGCATCCCTCAAAACTGAAGAATATGCCAATAAATCGATTGTGCTCATCGATGATGTTCTTAATTCTGGAGGCACGTTAATCTATGGTGTAAAACATTTTCTCAACGTACCACTAAAACAATTTAAAACTGCAGTCTTGGTCAATCGTGATCATAAAAAATTTCCTGTCAGTGCAGATTTTAAAGGAATCTCGCTGTCTACCTCCTTGAATGAGCATGTCGAGGTTGTTTTGGAGGGAAAGGTGTTTGAAGCTTTTTTAAAATAACTCTAGAACGATCGCTTCCACAATTTCATCAACCGATTTGTTATCCACAAATAAGGTAATATCTGCCTGCCTATAGAATGCTGAGCGTTCAAATAGGTGCTTACCAATAAACTCAATAAGTTCGTCATCAGTTTTAAGATGCGAAATCATAGGTCTATCGCTTTTTTCTTTTTGCAGCCGTTCTGTCAATAGTGGAATTGAAGCTTTTAAGTAAATACTTTTTGCGTTGACAGCAGACGTAATGTTCTGCATATTCTGTCCATAGCAAGGAGTACCTCCACCAAGAGACACCACCAAGTTGTCCTTGCCCAATACATCTTGTAGATAGAGACTTTCAATTTTTCTGAAATAGATTTCGCCTTTATTTTGGAATAATTCTGAAATGGTCTGTCCTTCTTTTTCTTGAATGTAATTGTCCAAATCGACAAATTCCATGTGGACTATTTTTGAGAGTTTTTGGCCTATCGTAGATTTTCCAGAGCCCATATATCCAATTAAAATAACAATCATTTTAGCACTATAATTTGATTTTAAAACCCTTAAGAATTTAATTACTAAAAAAAACAAATTTATATTAAAAAAGCATTGCATTATAAATTAATCGTTTTTATATTTGCACCCTCGTAAAATGAAAGACTCGGTAGCTCAGTTGGTAGAGCACAACACTTTTAATGTTGGGGTCCTGGGTTCGAGCC
>JBGTCT010000055.1:0-19673 GCA_041748695.1 Aquaticitalea sp.
CAAAGGGAATATTATGCTTTAAAAGAGGAAATGCAACAACAAGAACCCTCCCAAATTCCAAGCAATTCATCTTCTGGCCTTGAAAGTTCATATGATATGAACTATGAGAAAAATCTTGGATCCATAAACCAACAAGAAAACACGGCGAACGAAGAACAATTAAAAAAACTGAAAATAATTTCATATTTGCTGATTGCCGCATTTATAACAGTCCTCACTATTTTACTTTTAATATATCTCAAAAGAAAGAGTACCATAAAATATAACGAAGAGCTCGAGGCCAAAAATGAACAGATTCAACTTCAGAATGATGCCATTTTGGAACAAACCCAGCATCTGGAAGAAATAAATAAGGCAAAAGATCGCTTATTTTCTATAGTATCACATGATTTAAAAGATTCGATTTCGTCCATAAAAGGCTTTTTGGATTTGCTAAAAGAGGACAGTATTACAAGGGAAGAGTTCAACGAATTGATCCCTGAATTGAGCGAAAATGCCAATAATGCATCGTTACTGCTTTTTAATTTACTGAATTGGTCAAAATCGCAAATGCAAAATCTCGAACCAAAACCAGAATTCTTCAATGTTCAGGATGTTTTTCATAACAAGGTAAGGTTGGTAGAAGCAAAATTAGACCAAAAACGCATTGTCTTAATAGACGAAACACAACGTGAGCAAGTTTATGCAGATAAAGGGATGGTGGAAATCGTTATTCAAAATTTGTTAACCAACGCTGTAAAATTTAGCAAAGTTGGAGATATCATCACCATTTCCAATCAGGATAAAAATGGAAAGTCCATCATCTGTGTCGAAGATACTGGTGTGGGTATTTCAAGGGAAAACCTCAACAAGCTATTCAAAGGAAATGGCTTTACGACCATAGGAACCAAAAACGAAAAAGGAACAGGTTTGGGTCTTACTATTTGCAAAGAATTAGTAGAACTCAATAAAGGGAAAATTTGGGTAGAAAGTACTCAAAATGTTGGCACCAAGTTTTTTGTTGAACTTCCAAAGCAAGAACTTAACGGCCAATAATTTACTTGTCTTTTGGCAAAAAAACTTCTGCCATCATACAGCGTGCACTTCCACCTCCACAGGTTTCGATAGTTTTTAATTCGCTATGCAAAATTTCCGTATGCATAGATATCTTCGAAATTTGCATCGAGTTCAAAGTGTCATGTGCCGCTTTGCTCATTACCAAATAGCGTTTATCATCGTTACCTCTTACCTGTAACATGTTACCAGCAAAGTTGGCCAATTGTTCCTCCGAGATTTCGATAATTTCTTTTCCGGTTTGTTTTAAATGTTTCAACACGTTCTTTCGATCGTGCTTATCATCAATGCAATCTAAACAAATCACTGCAAAAGTCTCGGCAATACACATCATCACATTGGTATGGTATATTGGCATCCGTTTGCCTTCTACTGTTTGGTTGGCGATAAAAACTATGGGAGTGTATTCAAAATCTTCACAGAACTCTATAAACAATTCTTCATCTGCTCTAGGGGACAGTGCGCAATAAGCTTTTCTGTTTACCCTGTCTAAAACAATGCTTCCTGTGCCTTCCAAAAAATAACCATCTTCTTCTGCACTTGTGTAATCCACAATGTTTTCGATTTTAAATCCATCTGACTCCAGACTATTAAATACTTCCTCACGACGTTCTTTTCGTCGGTTTTCGGCGAACATTGGATAAATGGCGACATCACCATTTTCATGAAAACTGACCCAATTATTAGGAAAAATGGAGTCTGGCGTATCCATTAATCTATCATCCTGCTCAACAAATACGTTGACGCCAACCGCTCGTAATTTTTCAACAAAGGCATCAAATTCTAATTGAGCTTTGACATTGATTTCAGCATTTTTGATATCCAAATCTTCCTGAAAAAAATTATTGACTGCAGTTTGTTCGTTCATCCTGAAGCTTATCGGACGAATCATTAAAATGGTATTTGTGGTTTGCCGCATTGTGAAAGATGTTTTGAACAGCAAAATTAGTTTAAATTGATTAAGTTTGAGAGCAAAATCATCAAAATGAAAAAACTTTTTCTTCTCATCATTATTTTCACATCTTGTGCTCCTGTAAAAGAAAAAATAGACTCTAATTTTGTTACCATTTTTGAAAAAAGTAACGGTATGGAAACAGCCACTTACCATCAAACCATTCAATACTACAAAAATTTGGCGGATGCATATCCGCAGATTATCATTGATTCTATAGGCGAAACAGATTCAGGGAAACCTTTGCATTTGGTAACTTTCAATCCAGATAAGGAATTTAATTTTAAAACCGTCAAGAAAAATAAGCGAATCCTCCTCATCAACAATGGCATTCATCCTGGAGAATCTGACGGTATTGATGCTACGATGATGCTTTTTAGGGATATTGCTCAAGGTAAAATTGAAGCACCAAAACGAACCGTATTGGTTACCATTCCGATATACAATATAGGCGGAAGCCTTAACCGAAATTCAACCACACGGACCAACCAAAATGGACCAAAGACCTATGGGTTTAGAGGCAATGCTCGCAACTTTGATTTAAACAGGGATTTTATTAAAAGTGACACCAAAAACGCTCGGACTTTTGCTAGGATATTTCACTTGGTGCAGCCAGATGTGTTTATTGATAACCATGTGAGCAATGGTGCCGATTATCAATACACCTTGACACATTTATTTACCCAACACAATAAGCTTGGGGGCGATTTGGGCGAGTTTCTTAACAAGGAAATGATGCCAAATCTGGAAGAAAAACTTGCTGCAAAAAACTGGGATATCACTCCTTATGTGAATGTGTTTAATGAAACTCCAGAAAAAGGTTTTAGCCAATTTATGGATTCACCACGTTATTCTACAGGATACACCACTTTATATAATACGTTAGGATTGATGGTAGAAACACACATGCTCAAACCTTATAAACAGCGTGTGGAAGGCACATACGAATTGATGAAGAGCATGATTGAAATTGTAGACGCCGATTCGGAGAAAATAAAGAGTTTACGAGCAAATGCCTTTAAGAACATTCAAGCCTCCAAAACGTATCCGCTCGACTGGACAATAGATACTACAAAATCTTCAACCTTAAAATTTAAAGGATTTGATGGCGAAATGATTCCGAGTGAAATTACAGGAAAAGATCGTTTGAAATATGACCGCACCAAACCATTCACAAAAGACGTTGCATATCAGAATTATTTTAAGCCTGGGGTTGAAGTATCCATTCCAAAAGCCTACATCATTCCGCAAGGATGGTGGAATGTTATTGATTTATTAGAGCTAAACAAGGTCGAAATGTTACAATTTAAAAAAGACACGACTATTACTGTTGAAGGATATAAAATCGAAACGTTCAATACAAGGAGTCAACCGTATGAAGGACATTACCAACATTACAGTACCAAAATCAGTATTGAAGAGAAAGAGATGAAATTTCAGAAAGGGGATCACTACATTCCAACCAACCAGAATGCCATACGGTATCTACTTGAAACTTTGGAGCCTCAAGCGCCAGATTCATTTTTTAACTGGAATTTTTTCGATTCTATTTTACAACAAAAAGAAGGATTTTCACCTTATGTTTGGGAAGACATTGCCAAAGAATTATTGATGAATGATGATGAGTTGAGAGCCACTTTTGAAGCCAAAAAGAAAGCAGAACCCGATTTTTTAAACAGTTGGTATGCGCAGTTAGATTGGCTTCATAAGCAAAGTGATAATTATGAAAAAAACCACTTACAATATCCTGTTTTCCGAATAAGATAGTAATAATTTGCTTTTAAAACAAAACAGTTCCATGTCATTAAACCAAAACCTTAATGTTTGCATACGAATTTTCCATTGCCTCTAGAATTTGGTCAGAATTGAGCCATTCTACCCTTGTTATTCCTTCATCTACTTGTGGCTCTAGTATCCCAACATAATCGGAGGTCATTTCAAACCAGTAAGTGATTTTAATTTTATGGCGACCATTGCGTTTAAAAATATGATATGTGGTTTCGAGTGGTTTCACAATTTTTAGCCCAGTGACATTGGTTTCTTCTTGCACTTCACGAAGGGAAGTTTCCTCAATACTTTCCTTTCCTTCTACTTTACCTTTTGGCAAATCCCATTTATCATTTCTGAAAATAAACAAAATTTCGTCTTTTTCGTTTATTACTTTTCCGCCACCGGCAACAATATTGGGTAGTTTCTTTAAAAATTTAGGAAGGAGTTTATCCTCATTTTTTCCGATTAGCCTAACGCCTTCTAGTTGTGTGGAATTCAATTCCTTGATCACTTTGCCAATGTGAACCGTTTTTAATAAATAGTTCTTAAAATTGGATTCATAGCCAACCTCGGTCGTTAAAATTATAGGTTTGTCATTGACGAAAATTGTAGTCATCCGATGGCTTACATAGTTTTTCAGTTCGTAAAAATATCATTTTTTGATGAACGGCAATACTTTTAAAATTAATTTATAGTAATTTTTAAAATGTGATTTAACAAATTTGTTTAGTTTTGCGAAATGATTTTTGATAAAGCTACCGCAAAACAAACTGCAAAATTATTACTGCAGATTAACGCAATAAAATTACAACCCAACCAACCATTTACTTGGGCCTCTGGATGGAAATCGCCCATATACTGTGATAATCGCATCGTATTATCTTTTCCTCCAATACGTAATTACATTAGAGAAACCATGTCAAAGCATATTGAAAAGCAATTTGGAAAACCTGATGTTATAGCTGGTGTTGCAACAGGAGCCATCGGAATAGGAATCCTTGTTGCCGAATATCTCGGACTTCCATTTGTGTATGTGAGGCCAGAAGCTAAAAGTCATGGTCGCCAAAACCAGATTGAAGGATTTGTACAAAAAGGACAAAATGTTGTAGTTGTTGAAGACTTAATTAGTACTGGAAATAGCAGCTTAAATGCTGTTAGAGCTCTCAAAGAAGCTGGGCTAAATGTCAAAGGTATGGTTGCCATTTTTTCTTATGGCTTTGAGGTCGCTGATAAAAATTTTAAGGAAGAAAAAATTACCTTATACACCTTGAGCAATTATCAACACTTATTAGAGCAAGCACTCGACACTAAATACATAACCAACAAGGAACAGGAAATTTTAACCACCTGGAATGCCAATCCGAATGATTGGCATGCATCCTAAATACTCAGTTTTAAAAGGATTGGCTAAAACATTCGATAACTCAACAAAAAAATAATAAAGACGCTTACCATTTAAAAAATTATCAAAAAACAAAAAAATGCAATTAGAATCACCAAAACTGATCATTGATAAATCCTCCAAAGAAGTATTTAACTTTTTAAATGAAATGAAAAACTTTGAAATGCTTATGCCACAAAACACAAGTAAATTTGAAGTTTGTGGTAATGAAGGCTTTATTTTTGCCTTAACAGGAATGCCAGAAATTGAAGTTCAAAAAAAAGAAATCGTTTCGCCAAACAAAATTGTTTTGGGATCAGCAGGTGGAAAGCTCGACTTTTATTTAACGGCATTGGTAACCGAAATTTCAGAGAATTCGAGCGAAGCACAATTTGTATTTACTGGTGAATTCAATGCCATGATCAATATGATGATCAAAGGACCAATTACCAAGTTTATAGAGTCTTTAGTAACAAATATTCCGAAGGCTATTTAGTATAAAATCCTAATGGATTTTAAGTCAAACTCCATTATGATTTCATCTTCCATTTTTACCTTCAAATTACCAGAATCTGTAATTCCAATAATAATACCTGAAAACATTTGACCTTCTGCATTTAGGAACGTTGAAGGTTTATTGTTTCGAAAGAGACACTTCTCATATTCATTTTTTAAAAGGCTCATATGGCCTTCCTTCAGCAAAGTAAAATAGCGGTTCAGCTGTTTTAGAATCGCTTGCAATATTTCATCCAAATTGAATACCTTTCCGGTTATCAAACGCAAGGAAGATGCATTGGGCAAATCATTAAACGTTGTTTGATTGATGTTTAAACCAATTCCAATAATAGAAGCTTGTAAATGATTTTGCTTTATGACATTTTCAATTAAAATTCCTGCAATTTTTTTATTACCTGCCATAATGTCGTTTGGCCATTTAACCTTCAATTTTTTGATATATAGATTCTCCAACATCCTAAAAATTGAGAGTGAAACCACGATACTTATATAAAAATTATGTTCAATTTTTACAAACGAAGTATCTACAAACACACTGGAAATAAGGTTTTTAGACTCTTGAGAGGACCACTGCGTGCCCATTTGGCCCCTTCCATGTGTCTGGTAATTGGCAAGTACAACAGTAAAATCCTCAACTACCTCTTTTGCACTTAATTGTCTCAAATACGAATTGGTAGAATCAATGGCATTAAGTTTGACTATACGCATGGTAGGCAGTTTTTAGGAAATTATAATTTTCTTATGATTATTAAAAGCTCAAAAGAACTAAAAAAATAATAACTTTGCATAAAATTGTAAATTTAATTAATGGCGAAAGAGAATAATAACGCAGACCAGTTGATAACAGCAATATTAGGTGGTATAGAAGATGTAAAAGGAAAAGATATAAAAATTCTAGATTTAAGGGATATAGAGAATACCGTTTGTGATTATTTCATTATTTGTGAAGGAACTTCAAATACACAAGTAAACGCCATCGTTAATTCCATTCAGAAAAAAGTGAGTAAAGAACTCAAAGACCACCCTTGGCATGTTGAAGGTAGTGACAATGCAGAATGGGTATTGATGGATTATGTCAACGTTGTGGTTCACGTGTTTCAAA
The DNA here is from genome assembly GCA_041748695.1 of Aquaticitalea sp. Lineage (GTDB taxonomy): Bacteria > Bacteroidota > Bacteroidia > Flavobacteriales > Flavobacteriaceae > JBPOFM01. Next base: position 6,775 of record JBGTCT010000055.1, read on the forward strand.
AGCACATAAGACAATATTACGACATTGAAAGCCTGTGGGGTGACGCAAAAACTACAGCTATAGAAACAAGTTATTAATAGAAAGCATGACGAAAGAAAATAAAAATCTAAATAAAAAACCAAAAATGAATCCGTATTGGATTTATGGCATTATTATCGCTGCTTTTTTTGGTATTCAAATTTTTTCAGGAGGTTTTGGCGGACAGGATCCAGCAACAACAACGCCTTCACAGTTTTTTAATTATTTGAGCAATGGCGAGGTGGCGAAAGTGGTCATCGTCAATAACCGTGAAGCTAAAGTATATCTTACACCCGAAGCTTTAGAGAGCACAACTCACAAAAAGACAAAACCCAACAATATTTTGCCAACAATGGCACCTCCACCAAATTATAAATTTGAATTTGGTGATTTAGCGCTTTTTCAAGAAAAAGTTAATACTACAATTGAAGAAAGCAACCTCCAAAATACCAAAGTTACATTCGAAACAGAGCACAATGTTTGGGGTGATTTTTTGCTCACCCTGTTGCCATTTGTACTCATCATTGGTGTTTGGATTTTCATAATGCGCCGTATGTCATCAGGCGGCGGTGGCGGTGCTGGAGGCCAATTATTTAATATTGGAAAGTCTAAAGCAAAACTTTTTGATGAAAATACAGATGTAAAAACATCTTTTAGGGATGTTGCAGGTCTTGAAGGCGCAAAGGAAGAAGTTCAGGAAATTGTAGATTTTCTTAAAAACCCTGATAAATACACTTCCTTGGGAGGAAAGATCCCCAAAGGAGCCTTACTTGTAGGACCTCCAGGAACTGGTAAAACCTTATTGGCAAAAGCAGTCGCTGGTGAAGCCAAAGTGCCATTTTTCTCTTTGTCTGGTTCAGACTTTGTGGAAATGTTTGTTGGAGTCGGTGCATCCCGTGTGAGGGATTTGTTTAAACAAGCAAAAGAAAAATCACCAGCAATTATTTTTATTGATGAGATTGATGCCATTGGAAGAGCGAGAGGAAAAAACAATTTTTCAGGATCCAACGATGAGCGCGAAAATACCTTGAATCAATTATTGACCGAGATGGATGGTTTTGGAACCAATACCAACGTTATTGTTTTGGCAGCGACCAATAGAGCTGATGTTCTGGACAAAGCTTTGATGCGTGCAGGTCGTTTTGACAGACAGATATTTGTAGATTTACCAGATATCAGGGAACGTAAAGAGATTTTTGAAGTGCATTTAAGACCAATCAAAAAATCTGATGATTTGGATATTGATTTTCTTGCACGCCAAACACCTGGATTTTCTGGAGCTGATATAGCCAATGTTTGTAATGAAGCAGCTTTGATCGCTGCACGTCAGAACAAGAAAGCAGTTACGCGTCAAGATTTCTTGGATGCCGTAGATAGAATTATCGGCGGATTGGAAAAGAAAAATAAAATCGTCACACCTTCCGAAAAACGCGCTGTCGCTTTTCATGAAGCCGGTCATGCGACAATCAGTTGGATGTTAGAGCATGCTGCACCATTGGTAAAAGTAACAATAGTACCCAGAGGACGTTCACTTGGTGCCGCTTGGTATCTTCCCGAAGAACGACTCATAGTAAGAACAGAACAAATGCTTGACGAAATGTGTGCCGCCCTTGGAGGTAGAGCCGCTGAGCATGTAATTTTTGGTAAAATCTCCACAGGTGCTTTGAGCGATCTTGAAAAAGTCACCAAACAAGCGCGAGCAATGGTAACCATCTATGGCCTTAGCGAAAAGGTAGGCAATATTACTTATTATGATTCTTCGGGGCAGAATGAGTATGGTTTTACAAAACCTTATAGCGAACAAACTGCAGAACTTATTGATAAGGAGATTTCAGATATTATAGAAGCTCAATATCAACGTGCGATAAAACTGTTGCAACTCCATAAAGATAAATTGACCCAATTGGCCGAGGTCTTGTTGGAAAAAGAAGTTATATTTAAGGATAACCTAGAAAAAATATTTGGAAAACGTCTCTACGAAAAAGAAGATATATTGGAAGACATTCAAAAGGTAACTAGAAGTGCCGTTTTCAAAGATGACAATGATACTGATGAAGCAGAAACCGCTAAAGTTTCGGAAAAGGAAATGAAGGATGATCTCATAAAGTAAAGATTCTCAATTAAAATATAAAAAACTTAAATTAACTCCGGATTAATTTAAGTTTTTTTATATTTGGTACTGTCATATTAAGAATATGGCTAATAGCGCACTACAAATGAGTTTATTTCGTAAAATCTTCGGCTTTAAACAAAGTGAAGAAGAAAACATAAAACACGAAGAGCGAGGCAAATACATGCCTGAAATTAAGTTGCCTATTGATGAAAAATTCACAATAAATTTTAAAGCCAATGGTGGGAAATTCCTGTATTGTGAAAACATGCAAGAAATTAACAACACCTTAAAAAATGTACTAAATGAAAATGATTGGGAAGACAAACAGGTTTTTATAATTGATGACCGCTTAAAAGACTTGTTTAAGAGTTTTGATCTTAAAGTTACCAAAAAAGTCTCCGAAAGCACTTATTTTTTATCTACCTGTGAGTATTTAATTGCCGATGACGGTTCTTTGTTAATTTCATCCAATCAAATTGCAGAAAAAAAACTAAAAGAACTACCTCCTAATTTTATCATTTACGCCACTACAAGTCAGTTTGTTGAAAGTATTGGTGAAGGACTTAGAGGTATAAAAAACAAAAACCGAGATAAAATCCCCACTAACATTACCACCATAAAGCACTTCAAAACTCTTGAAGATAAAGATTTTCTCACATATGGGAGCAGTTCAAAAAACCTATATTTGCTACTGTTAGAAGATTTATAAATGAAGGAACTCAGTACAAGAGCTATATCTGGAGCTTTATATATTTCATTACTCATACTTTCCATTTATTGGCGATATGCCTTGATTGTTCTGTTTTTAGGCTTTGGATTGGTCTGTATGGCAGAGTTTAAAAAATTGATTCAATTAGAAAGTAAGGCACCATATATCGTTTTTGTGATTATGTATCTCGGATTTAGTATATGGTGTATTACCTCAACAGAAGACTCTGGCTTTATTGAAGCCATTCAAATTCTACAGGTCATCACAATTTTTGTTCAGTTACTGCTAATAAAGGATTTATTTTCGGAAAAAACGATACCGTTGTTCACAACAAAACGGTTTATCCTTACCACTTTTTATCTTACCAGTTCATTTATTTTCTTGATATTGATTGCTAATATCGACTACAAGTTTACGCCTTTGTTATTACTGGGTGCATTCATATTGGTTTGGGTAAACGATACAGGAGCATATTTCATTGGAAAGAATTTTGGATATCAAAAACTGTTTCCCAGCATTTCTCCAAAGAAAACGGTCGAAGGGTTTTTGGGCGGATTGTTTTTTGCTTGCGTTACCAGTTATTTTATTGCTAAATTTACAGAAACTTTAGATTTTACGAACTGGTTGATTTTAAGCATTATTGTAAGCGTTTTTGGAACTATAGGCGATTTGATTGAATCTAAATTTAAGCGTCAGGCAAAAGTAAAGGATAGTGGTGTTATAATGCCTGGACACGGCGGATTATTAGATCGATTGGATAGTATCATTTTTGTAGCTCCATTTTTTTATTTATTTTTAAGACTATTTCCGCATGTTTCATAAAGAAGGACATAAAATAATTTTCTTCAGTCTAGTAATTTTAGTAGGGTCCTTATTGTTGATCGATTATTTCGTCACGTTAGAATGGCTTCGAAAGGGGCTAATGTTGTTCCTATTGGCTTTATTTTTGTTAATTCTCCAATTTTTTAGAAATCCTAAACGAACTTCACAGTTGAATGACCACCGTGCATTATCTCCTGTAGATGGTAAAGTTGTAGTAATTGAAGAGGTATTTGAAAAGGAGTTTTTTAACGAAAAGCGTATTCAGGTTTCCATATTCATGTCACCATTGAATGTGCATGTTACACGATATCCTGTTGGTGGAAATGTGGTATTTAGTAAATACCATCCTGGCAAATTTTTGGTTGCTTGGCATCCCAAATCAAGTGAAGAAAACGAACGCACCACAGTGGTAGTTGAAAATTCGGCATTTGGCAATGTGATGTATCGGCAAATTGCTGGCGCAATGGCAAAACGAATCGTTAATTATGCTAATGTGAATATGAATGTAGAACAAGGCTCGGACTCTGGTTTTATCAAATTTGGATCGCGCGTCGATGTCTTTTTACCGTTGAATGCCAAAATAAAGGTAGCCCTTAATGACAAAGTCAAAGGGGGTCAAAGTATAATTGCAGAAATGCCATGACAGCTGAAGAATTAGATAAAGAATTTACAGATGCCGTAGAGCGCATCAACAGTTTTTCAGAGCCGTTTCCTGCGGATTTATTATTGCGTTTGTATGCCTACTACAAAAAAGCCACAAATAATTACGAAAGACCAAGCAGCAGCAAGCCCATTATAAATGCTTTTAAGACCAATGCGCTTTTTCAAGTTCAAAATGTATCTCCAGATGAAGCCAAGCGAATCTACATCGATTTGGTGAACAATTATTTTTTATACGGCAAATAATCAATCCCTGATCAAGGGCATCGTAGAGCATCGCAACAAGCCTTCCTGCTTTGATATTTCGGCATAAGGAACTTCCTCCACAGTAAATCCTTGACTGCGCAACCAAGAATTCAATCGTTTAAAATTTCGTTCCGAGATCACAACGTTTTCATCAACGGAAAAAACATTACTATTCATATGGTACATCTCTTCACGAGTGATGTGAAATAGATTTTCTTTACCAAAAAGTTTCAACAAATACACATAGTCACTTTCTTCCCTAAAGCCACTTTTGTAGATAATTCCTTTATCTTTTCCAACAGGCTGAAAACAGCAATCGAGATGTAAAGCATTGTCCCTAGGTTCAATTTTCGATTTTACCAAATCGAATTCCTTAATGATTTTATTCGGAAACAAATCCTTGATAAATGTTACACCTTCCATATTGGTGCGAGCGGTAATGTATTTTTTATAATCACTACCCTTATAGGTTCCGATAAAAATATGATCGTTCCATAGCATAACATCGCCACCTTCTACATGTACTTCTTCTGGCGGGCGTATCACCTTTTCAGGATGGATTTGATCAATGATGTATTGAATAGCATCCAATTCTTCATCGCGCTCTGGTAAAATATTGGCTTTGATAAACAAATCGTCGATAACAAAGGCAATATCCCTTGTGAAAATTTGATTATAATCTTCAATCAATTCCGGACGATAGACTTTTACGTCATACTTTTCAAACACTTTGGCGACGGCTTCCATTTCAACAATCATGTCCTTTTCCACTGGATAGGTTCCTGCTTTAATGTGCTCCATTGATTTTGGGTCATAAGCCTCTTCAGCCATAGGTGTAGGCCCATTACTAATTGCTGTTCCTAAAATAACAGACCGCAAACGTGAAGTTTCATTTTTTATATTGAGCTGCAAATAATTCATTGGTTATAATTGTGTTTGCGTTCTTCAAAGGGGGCTGCAATTTTGAAATTAAGAATTTACCTTTATATTATAATTCTTTTTGTGTGTATGAATTGATAACGGACTAAATTCGATGCGCCATATTGTTATTGTATTGATGTACAAATATAAAAAAAGCCTCATTTAAAAAAATGAAGCCTTCATAAATATCTTATTAAATTATCGTTTATCTATAGCCTTAAATGGTCTTAAGGTTTCGCCAATGTAAATTTGTCGCGGACGACCGATTGGTTCTTTATTCAATCGCATTTCCCTCCATTGAGCAATCCAGCCCGGCAATCGTCCTAAGGCGAACATAACTGTAAACATATCGGTAGGAACTCCCATGGCACGGTAAATAATTCCAGAATAGAAATCAACATTCGGGTAGAGTTTACGCTCTACAAAATATGGGTCTTTAAGCGCCTCTTGTTCCAAAGCCTTGGCGATATCAAGGATTTCATCTTCAACTCCTAAATTGTTCAAAACCTCATCAGCTGCCTTTTTGATTATTTTTGCTCTAGGATCAAAGTTTTTATATACACGATGTCCGAATCCCATTAAACGGAAGGGGTCCTCTTTGTCTTTAGCCTTCGCCATGTATTTATCGGTATCGCCACCATCGGTATTAATAGCTTCCAACATCTCCAAGACTGCTTGATTTGCCCCACCATGAAGTGGTCCCCAAAGTGCAGAAATTCCAGCAGACAGTGAAGCAAACAAACCAACATGCGATGAACCTGCAATTCTTACTGTAGAAGTTGAGCAATTTTGTTCGTGATCGGCATGCAAAATCAGTAATTTATCCAAAGCATTAATTACGATTGGATTTATGACATATTCTTCATTAGGTTGTTTGAACATCATTTTAAGAATGTTCTCTACATAACCTAAATTCTTATCGCCATAATCTAAAGGCAATCCATTCTTTTTACGGAAAGTCCAAGCAACTAACACTGGAAATTTTCCCAAGATTTTTACGATTGCTTTATACATTTCCTCTTCTGAATTGACATTTACAGAAGATGGATTAAAGGCTGTTAAAGCACTAGTTAAAGATGAAATGACACCCATTGGATGTGCTGACTTTGGAAATGCATCTACTATTTTTCGCACATCTTCATCCACGAGCGATTGGGCCTTTATATCTGCATGGAATTTATGGAGTTCATCAGAAGTCGGCAATTCACCAAAAATCAAAAGAAAAGCAACTTCCAAAAAATCTGCTTTTTCAGCCAATTCTTCGATAGAGTAACCTCTGTATCTTAAGATTCCTTTTTCACCATCCAAAAATGTAATCGCACTTTGACAGGAACCTGTATTTTTATACCCAGGATCCATAGTAATAACGCTATCAGTTGTACTTCTTAAGTTACTGATATCTATTGCAACCTCATTTTCTGATCCTGTAATCAAAGGGAAATCGTATTTTTTACCGTCTATTTCTAACGTAGCTTTATCTGACATATTAATTTGTAAAAGTTATTCTGAATTTTGTATCTGAAAAGATATCACGAATTTACGAAATATCTGATGATCTGGAAAGGAAGTTAACAAGCATTTTAACAATTGCGGTATTTGAATTATTGATATTGATTGTGGCTTATATCCTAATGTTTTGATTATCATTTTTTAAATTTGCAACATGAGAAATATCTGTATTACAATCCTGTTTTTTTATTTTTCGATGAGTAGCCTAGCACAAGTTATTAATGTAGAAACATTGCGTAAGGTAACGGATTCTGCAACATGGACAGGCTCAGTTAGTCTCGATGTGAGCCTCATCAAGAATAAGAACGATATTTTTAAAATTGCTAATAAGGCTCATATTCAGTATAACAATAAACAGGAACTTTGGCTTTTTGTAAACTATCTCAATTTTCAAAAACTAGAAGGCAATTCGTTTGTAAATAGAGGAACACAGCATTTACGCTATAATCATCGTGTGACTAGTGGCATTAAAATGGAAGCATTTTTGCAAGCCCAATATGATGCTGTTTCAGAAATTGATTTAAGGGCCCTCGCAGGATTGGGGCCTCGATTTAAAGTGTATGCCAGCGAAAACTATCGCTTTTATCTTGGAACTTTAGTGATGTATGAATACGAAAAGTCTTCAGATATCATTGCTGACAGGGTTCAAAAAGATATTCGTGGCAGCGTTTATGTTTCTTTTAGTATATATCCTACCGAAAACATTTCAGTTATCAGCACTAGTTATTATCAACCAAAACTGAATGCTATTGCAGATTATCGGTTCTCGAGTGATACGTCGTTCTTAATTAGAATATTTGAAAAGTTGGCTTTTAAGACCACATTCTCCTATAATTTTGACGCACTCCCGATTGTTAGCATTCCAAAAACCCAATACGAATTAACGAATGGGCTTTTGTATACATTTTAAAAAAAAATCTTTACGCGAAAAAATTTGATGTAGTTTTAATTACCCGGAAAATCAACACTACCCCAACCCTAAAGGGAGTATAATCTTCCTCGATTTCACCCTTTACGGAGGGGAATTAAATCGAGGAAAATCCTGCAAAATTGAATTTTATCGTGTAATGATAAAAAGAGTTTATTTTATTTTGAATGTTTTTAATCCAGGGAAGTAAGCCACATTACCCAGCTCTTCCTCGATACGAAGCAGTTGGTTGTACTTTGCCATACGATCGCTACGTGACGCAGAACCGGTCTTAATTTGCCCTGTATTCAAGGCAACCGCAAGGTCTGCGATGGTATTGTCTTCCGTCTCACCGGAACGATGCGACATAACAGAAGTGTAACCTGCGTTATGGGCCATATTTACTGCTGCAATGGTTTCGGTTAAAGTTCCAATTTGGTTGACTTTTATTAAAATGGAGTTTGCAATCTTTTCGTTGATACCACGTGACAATCGTTCTACATTGGTCACAAATAAATCATCGCCTACCAATTGTACTTTGTCTCCGATTTTTTCAGTAAGATATTTCCAACCTTCCCAATCATTTTCGTCCATTCCATCTTCAATAGAAATAATTGGATAATTTGCAGCAAGTTCTGCCAAATAATCCGCCTGTTCCCTACTGGTTCTTACTTTTCCTGTTTCACCTTCAAATTTTGTGTAATCGTATTTTCCATTGACATAGAATTCTGCGGCGGCGCAATCTAGAGCGATCATAACGTCATCGCCTAAAGTGTAACCTGCTTTATCGACAGCCGTTTTAATAGTTTCCAAAGCATCTTCCGTTCCACCAGCCAAATTAGGTGCAAATCCACCTTCATCGCCAACAGCCGTACTCAAACCTCTATCGTGCAATACTTTTTTAAGATTATGGAAAATCTCTGTTCCCATTTGCATGGCGTGTGTAAAGTTTTTTGCTTTAACTGGCAAGACCATAAATTCCTGAAATGCAATAGGCGCATCACTATGTGAGCCACCATTAATGATGTTCATCATGGGAACAGGCAATGTATTTGCAGAAACACCACCAACATAGCGATATAATGGTAAGCCAAGCTCATTTGCCGCAGCTTTTGCCGCTGCAAGGGAAACACCAAGAATGGCATTAGCTCCCAATTTTGATTTATTCTTGGTACCATCCAATTCAATCATGATCTGATCGATATGGTTTTGGTCGAATACCGAAGTGCCCAATAATTCTTGCGCAATTGTTGAGTTCACATTATCAACAGCCTTTAAGACTCCTTTTCCCATAAAAGCTTTTCCACCATCGCGAAGTTCTACAGCTTCATGTTCGCCTGTTGATGCACCTGATGGTACGGCAGCTCTCCCCATGATTCCGTTTTCGGTAATGACATCTACTTCAATGGTAGGATTGCCTCGTGAATCAAATATTTGTCTAGCGTGGATATTTATGATAATGCTCATTTTTGTGTGAATTATATTAATTAATGTTTGTACTCAAATTTACAAAATAGTTCGACCAAATGCTTCCATTGGGATTCAGAATTCCATTTAAAAATCACTATAATGATTTCGTTGTAAAAAAACCTCAAAGAATTGAATGTTTCCTTGAGGTTTCTGTATTAATTTTTTTGAATATTTTCTATAAACTGATCAAATAAATAAGCTGCATCATGTGGTCCAGGACTTGCTTCGGGATGGTATTGAACTGAGAAGCAATTTTTTGATTTCATTTTAATGCCTGCAACTGTGTGATCGTTTAAATGCACATGAGTGATTTCAATGTCTGGATGCTGTTCGGTTTCTTCCCTATTAATAGCAAAACCATGATTTTGTGAAGTAATTTCGCCCTTACCGGTCACCAAGTTTTTAACAGGATGATTGATACCTCTATGGCCATTATGCATTTTGTAAGTGGAAATTCCATTTGCTAAAGCAATTACTTGATGTCCCAAACAAATACCGAAGACTGGCAAATCGCGTTTGATGATCTCTTTAGCTAAAGAAATGGCATCAGTCAATGGTTCTGGATCGCCAGGTCCATTGGACAAAAAATAGCCGTCTGGACTCCATGAACTCATCTCTTCAAATGTTGCATTGTATGGAAATACTTTAACGTAGGTATCCCGTTTGGCAAGATTGCGTAGAATATTCTTTTTAATACCCAGATCGAGTGCAGCTACCTTATACGTAGCGTCTTCGTTACCAAAATAATAAGCTTCGGTTGTGGATACTTTTGAAGCGAGTTCGAGACCATTCATTTGTGGCACTTTTGCCAACTGCTCTTTAAGGCTGTCAATGGCATCTACTTCCGTAGAAATGACTGCATTCATGGCACCATGATCCCTGATATAGCTGACCAATGCTCTTGTATCTACATCAGAAATTGCTAAAAGATTATTCTTTTCAAAGAAGTTCTCTAAGGAATCATCGGCTGATTGTCGTGAATAGTTAAAACTGAAGTTTTTACAAATAAGTCCAGAGATTTTAATGGAATCAGATTCTGATTCGTCCTTTAACACTCCATAATTTCCAATGTGAGCGTTGGTAGCGACCATCAATTGACCATAATAAGATGGATCTGTAAAGATTTCTTGATATCCAGTGGTTCCAGTATTGAAGCATACCTCGCCAAATGCCGATCCCTTTTTACCAATGGATTTTCCATGAAAAATGGTGCCATCAGCCAATAGGATTAAAGCTTTGTCTTTTTTTAAGTATTGCATTTTTTGAAAATTTTCACAAAAATAAAGTATAGCAATTAATTAAATAACTTTTTAAACAAAAAAAGAAGAAACTGTCTCAAGTTTTGAGGCGGCTTTTTAGTTAACCCTTGTTAATTGTAGGAAATTAGATGCTTAAACTGCTGAGTAAGTTAAAGACTATTCTAAAATTAACTGTACTATTTCAATTTATTGACAAAATCGATTATATTTTTCAAATCTTCTTCTTTTTTAAATGACAACTTACGCTCTTCCGTATAAGTCATGACCTTTTGCTTTTGCTGTTCATCAAGATCCAATAGTTTTAAAACACTAGATTTATTAAGATTTATAGAAGCTATCTTATCGTTCTTTCTAATATAATATATTTGGCCTCTTACAAATTTATCATTTTTTCTATTCAGCATAGGATTAGGATTACCTTCCTTAAAAGTTACAGTGAAGCCTTTTAAAATTTCAAAATCATTGCCTTCAGAAATCACTTCATAAACTTTATTTTTATCATCCCAATAGTAGTTCTTAAAAACTCTGTTGTTAATTACAAATTTTTCAATGTTTTTAAAACTAAAGGAAAATAAAGAGTCTTTGCCTACTTTGGAATCAAACGTATTCCTTTGGATATTGAGGTTAATGTTAAGCAATGAAAACTTTTGATGATTAATTGTATGGATCACGGCATAATTTTCCCAATTATCAAATAAATAAACTGTGCCATCTATTATACTTTTAGGATTTACAAAAAAAACATTAGCCCCAAAAGAAGCATTTGTTGAAGCATGTGCAGAATTAAATATCGAAACCATTTCTTGGGCATTTACTACTTTATCTTGCGCATTCAGTGTTGAAATGAGCATCATCACTGTAAAAACTGAAAAAAGTTTTATGAATTTCATTTATAGGATTTTAAAATTAAGGTTTTCCAAAATTGCTAAAAAAAAAGGATAAACAAAATTGTTTATCCTTTTTTATATTGATATCTCATTGGTCATCTATTCTTCTTCGTCGTTCTTATCAGCTTTAGCTTTTGATGCTTTCGGCTTGGTTTCAGAAGTTGTTGATTCTTCAGTCGCTACAGCAGCTGCTGGAGCTACAACAGCTTCGTCAGATTTTTTGGATCGACCACGGCGTGTTGTTTTCTTTTTAGGCTGTTTGTCAGCATTATAGATTTCATTGAAATCTACCAATTCGATCATTGCCATATCAGCGTTATCACCTAAACGATTACCCAATTTAATGATACGGGTATATCCACCAGGACGATCACCTACTTTTGGAGCTACATCCCTGAACAATTCTGCTACCGCTTCTTTTTGTCTAATACGAGCAAAAACGATACGTCTGTTGTGAGTTGTGTCTTCTTTTGACTTTGTGATCAATGGCTCAACAAATTGTTTCAAAGCTTTTGCTTTTGCAACAGTTGTGTTGATACGTTTGTGCTCGATTAATGAACACGCCATATTTGCCAACATTGATTTTCTGTGAGCAGTTTTACGACCTAAATGGTTTATTTTTTTTCCGTGTCTCATGACATTTTTTATTAATCATCATCTTGCTACGACCCGCTTTGAGGAGCAAACTATGATGAATTAGTCTTTATCTAGTTTATATTTGCTTAAATCCATTCCGAAATTCAAACCTTTAACGTTTACAAGCTCTTCAAGCTCTGTTAATGATTTTTTTCCGAAGTTTCTGAATTTCATTAAATCGTTTTTGTTGAAGGATACTAAATCTCCTAATGTGTCTACTTCTGCCGCTTTTAAACAGTTTAGTGCACGAACGGAAAGATCCATATCTACCAATTTGGTTTTTAATAATTGTCTCATGTGAAGTGATTCTTCATCATAAGTTTCAGTTTGTGCAATTTCATCAGCCTCAAGAGTGATACGCTCATCAGAGAATAACATAAAGTGGTGAATCAATATTTTGGCTGCTTCTGTAAGCGCTTCTTTTGGATGGATAGAACCATCGGTAATGATTTCGAAAATCAATTTTTCGTAATCCGTTTTTTGCTCTACACGGAAGTTTTCAATACTGTATTTTACATTCTTTATTGGCGTGTAAATAGAATCCGTAAAGATAGTTCCTAGTGGTGCTGAAGTTTTTTTGTTTTCTTCAGCTGGAACGTATCCTCTACCTTTTTCTATTGTAAGTTCCATATTGACACTTACTTTTGGGTCAAGGTTGCAGATGACCAAATCTTTGTTCAACACCTGAAAGCCAGAAATAAATTTCTGAAAGTCTCCAGCTGTGATTTGATTTTGTCCTGAA
>JBGTCT010000056.1:0-1620 GCA_041748695.1 Aquaticitalea sp.
GCCTATTTGTGTGGTGTGCGAGCAAGCTATATAGATGATTTGAAATGTGAAGTCAGCGTCAAACACCGTTGGATCAATCAGAATCCCTTCAATTCCATGTTTTGGGCAGTGCAAGGTATGGCTGCAGAATTAACAACTGGCTCATTGGTCATGTCAAAAATCATGGAGAGTGGACAAAAAATATCCATGCTAGTCGCCAATAATAATGGGTCATTTAGCAAAAAAGCCACAGGACGAATCCATTTTGAATGTGCAGACGGAGCTCTTGTGGATGAAGCAATTGCCAAAGCGATTGAAACCCAAGAAGGACAAACAGTCTGGCTGAATTCCATTGGAAGGAACTCTGACGGAATAGAGGTTTCAAATTTTAATTTTGAATGGACCTTAAAAGTAAAAATCAATAAGCCGGCTTAATTCAACGTATCACTTTCGATAATCCCATCGCGCAAGCGAATCACCCGACGCGCACGCTTTGCCACATCTTCTTCGTGTGTTACTACAATTACTGTATTGCCAGCTTTGTGAATGTCATCAAAAAGTTGCATGATTTCCAAAGATGTTTTAGAATCTAAATTTCCTGTTGGCTCATCGGCAAGAATGATGGAAGGTTTATTGACCAAAGCTCTACCAACAGCCACACGTTGGCGTTGTCCGCCTGAAAGCTCATTAGGTTTATGGTCCATACGGTCGGCAAGGCCCACATTGGTGAGGACTTCTTTGGCGCGCTCGGTTCGGTCGCTTTTGGAGTAACCTGCATAAATCATTGGTAATGCCACATTTTCTAAAGCCGTGGTGCGAGGCAATAAATTGAAGGTTTGGAACACAAACCCGATTTCCTTATTTCTTATTTCGGCCAACTCATCATCGCTCATTTTACTGACATCTTTATTGTTTAGAATATATTGTCCGGAAGTTGGCGTATCCAAACATCCCAAAAGATTCATCAGCGTCGATTTTCCAGAACCAGATGGCCCCATAATAGCAACATATTCGCCACGTTCGATGTCTAGGTCAATTCCTTTTAATACATAAACAGTTTCTTGTCCCAGTTGAAAATTACGAACGATTTTTCTTATTTGAATGAGGTTGCTCATGCTTGAATTACTATTTATGGGTTTGCGAATGAGAATTTAAAATCCAATAATTTAGCCATGTTTAAAGATACAGGATTTACTGACAATACGACGCAGATTCAGTTGCTTTGTTACAATTAATCTAAAGTATTTATTCGGATTTTGATAAAAATTCTACCAATTGTCTCATTGCTTTTCCACGATGGCCGATTGCGTTTTTTTCTTCCAATGAGATTTCTGCAAATGTCTTTTCATAATTCGTTGCCTTAAAAATAGGATCATAACCAAAACCTTTTTCACCTTGTTTTGAGGTTGTGATTGAGCCTTCACAAATACCTGTAAAGGTTTTGAGTTGTCCGTTAAGATGCAATGCAATGACCGTTTTAAATTGCGCATTTCTATTTTGATGATTAGCCAAATTTTCCAAAAGCTTGTTCATATTATCATCCGCACTTCGCTGTTCGCCTGCATAGCGCGCTGAGTAGACGCCAGGTTCGCCATCTAAAGCGTCAACTTCCAAGCCGGTATCATCGGCAAAACAATCATA
>JBGTCT010000057.1:0-17071 GCA_041748695.1 Aquaticitalea sp.
TTAATATTATTGAAGTCAAACGTGGCGATGAATTGGTAGCACTTTTTAAAGGTGTGGTTTATAGAACAAACAAAGATTGGGAAGAAAACTAGCGATTTATTTGGTAAATTTATCTTGTACAAATATTTAAAATAACTAAAACAAAAACATTATGAAATGGCAAGGTAGAAGACAAAGCGGCAATTTAGACGACCGTCGCGGAATGAGCGGCAAAGGAAAGTTGGCAGCAGGTGGTGGTGTTATCGCTGTGGTAGTGATCCTATTACAAATATTTGGTGGCGAAACAGGTCAGCAGTTGGCTCCGATTCTAGATCAAATGAGCAGTGGACAAAGCGTACAAGAAGGTGAGCAGCGCGAATTGACGGAAGAAGAAAAAGAAATGGGTTCTTTTATGAATGCTGTTTTGGTAGATACTGAAGACATCTGGAATCGTATTTTCAATGAAAACAACCTTGGCGATTACAAAGAACCGACAATGGTATTGTTTACCGATGCCGTAAGAAGTGGATGTGGAAATGCAAGTTCTGCTTCAGGACCTTTTTACTGTCCGGCAGACCAAAAAGTCTACATGGATTTAGCATTTTTCGACGAACTGAAATCACGTTTTGGTGCTCAAGGTGGTGATTTCGCAATTGCATATGTCACGGCCCACGAAATTGGCCATCATATTCAAACCCTTTTGGGAACGTCACAAAAAGTAAGGCAGATGCAGCAACAATCCAACCAAACACGATCCAATGAACTATCAGTAGCTCAAGAACTGCAGGCAGATTTTTATGCAGGCGTTTGGGCATATCACAACAAAGATTATTTGGAAGCCGGCGATATTGATGAAGCTTTAAGTGCTGCAAATGCCGTTGGAGATGATGCAATTCAAAGAAGAACCCAAGGTGATGTCACACCAGATAGTTTTACCCACGGAACGTCCGCACAGCGTAAAGAATGGTTCATGAAAGGTTACACCACAGGAGATATTAGACAAGGCGATACATTTTCAGCCTTAATAAACTAAAGGAATCAACGATTTAAGATTAATGATTGCAGATTTTAGATTTATTATTCATTCAATAATCAGCAATCAGCACCCATCAATCAAAAATAAACAAGTCCCATTTCCTTTGGAAAGGGCTACGGATAGGAACATGGAAGCATATATCATAGACGGAATTAGAACACCAATAGGAAGTTATCAAGGTACATTATCGGCCGTTCGCACAGACGATTTGGCAGCGTTGGTAATTGAAGAACTAGTCAAACGAAATCCAAACATTCCAAAAGACGCTTATGACGATGTTATTTTGGGTTGTGCCAATCAAGCCGGCGAGGACAATCGAAATGTCGCGCGAATGGCATCACTTTTGGCTGGATTGCCATTTTCGGTGCCTGGCGAAACGGTCAACCGACTATGCAGTTCGGGATTATCGGCAATCATTCACGCCAATCGTGCGATTAAAGCAGGCGATGGTGATATTTTTATCGCTGGTGGTGTCGAAAATATGACACGCGGACCCTACGTAGTTGCCAAACCCTCAAGTGCATTCGGTACTGATGCACAAATGTACGATTCCAGTTTTGGATGGCGTTTTATCAATCCGAAAATGCAAAAACTATATGGAACCGATGGTATGGGAAATACTGCTGAAAATTTGGTGGAAAAATTCAATATCTCGCGTGAAGACCAAGACAGGTTTGCGCATTGGAGTCAAATGAAAGCAACTAAAGCGCAGGAAAACGGACGTTTGGCAAAAGAAATCGTCACAGTCGAAATTCCACAACGAAAAAAAGACCCCATCCGCTTTTCCAAAGACGAATTTGTAAAACCAACAACGACTTTAGAGGTTCTAGGCAAGTTAAGAGGCGCTTTTAAATCTGAAGGCGGAAGTGTCACGGCAGGAAATTCATCCGGATTAAACGATGGTGCAGCAGCCACGATTATAGCTTCTGAAGATGCGGTCAAAAAATACAATCTCAAACCTTTGGTACGTATTGTAAGTTCAGCAGTTGTAGGCGTAGAGCCAAGGATCATGGGAATCGGTCCGGTTGAAGCGTCCAATAAAGCTCTGGAAAAAGCAGGATTAAAGATGGACGACATGGACATCATTGAACTCAACGAAGCATTTGCAGCACAGGCTTTGGCGTGCACGCGCGCATGGGGATTGGCAGATGAGGATGCACGAGTGAATCCAAATGGAGGCGCCATCGCTATTGGCCATCCGCTCGGCGTCACAGGAACGCGAATTGCGTATTCGGCAGCTTTGGAGCTACTAGAACAAAACAAGCGTTATGCCCTAATTACCATGTGTATTGGTGTTGGACAAGGATATTCCTGTGTGATAGAAAATGCTAATTTTTAACACTTTGTAATATTGCACAAATATAAATATGTTTTATATTTACATAAAATAAATATGATATGGCAACATTCACATCATCATTACCAGATAAACTTCTTAAAGAATTGGCTGATACCTCGAAAAAATTAAAGCTTCCAAAGAATAAGCTTATTGAAAAGGCATTGGAATATTATTTAGAACAGATAAAACGCGCGGAATACACTAAATCTTTTCAGCGTGCTTCAAAAGACCCTGATATGCTTTTGCTTGCAGAAGAAGGATTGGATGATTACGTTAGAATGCTGGATGAATTAGATGAACAATGAAACAAGGCGAAATTTGGAATGTATATTTTGACCCAATCAAAGGCAGCGAACAAGCTGGCAATAGACCAGCAGTAATCATAAGTGGAAACTTAATGAACTCTATATCAGATTTGGCGATTGTCTGTCCATTGACTAGTTCGATAAAAAATTACAAAGGGCATCCAATCTTAAAACCAGATAAGTTGAATGGATTGGAAGTGCCATCCGAAGTTTTGGTTTTTCAAATTAGAACACTTTCAAAACTGCGATTTAAAAAAAGAATAGGTATGATTTCAGTGGAACAACTATCAGAAATAAAAGAAACACTAAATGAAATCTTAAAATTATAACATTAACTATCCTACCATAAAAGGGAAATTATAATGACCAAAATCAAGCATTACGTTCAAGGACAATGGACAACCGGTACAGAAGAAGGCACACCAATTTGCGATGCCGTTACAGGCGAAGCATTCACAAGCATAGCAATTGAAGGGCTTGACATTCCAGAAATCCTAAATTACGGAAGAACCAAGGGAGGCGAAGTACTTCGTAAAATGACCTTCCAAGAACGCGGGAATATGCTCAAAAGCTTGGCGCTTTATCTCACGAAAAGAAAAGAAGCCTTTTACGAATTGAGTTACCGAACAGGCGCCACTAGAGTGGATAGCTGGATAGACATCGAAGGCGGATTTGGAAATCTGTTTGCCAATGCATCCTTAAGAAAGTTATTCCCAAACCAATCCTATCATGTTGAAGGCGACCCAATAGATTTATCTCGTGGCGGACGCTTTATGGCGCATCATATCATGGTGCCAAAAAAAGGGGTAGCTGTTCATATCAACGCTTTTAACTTTCCAGTTTGGGGAATGTTGGAAAAATGTGCCGTCAATTGGATGGCAGGTGTTCCGGCCGTGGTGTTGCCAGCACCTTCTTCATCTTATTTGGCAGAAGCCGTAACACGCGAAATCATTGCTTCAGGTATTTTACCGGAAGGTGCTTTACAAATCATCAACGGAACTGTTAAAAATATACTCGATACCGTCGAATCGCAAGATGTGGTTACATTCACTGGTTCTTCAAAAATAGGCCGAATGTTAAAAGCACACCCAAGATTAATTCAAGAATCGGTTCCATTTACCATGGAAGCAGATTCCCTCAACGCATCAGTGTTAGGCGAAGACGCTATTCCTGGAACTCCGGAATTTGACTTGTTCATCAAAGAAGTCAGAAACGAAATGACCGTTAAATGCGGACAAAAATGCACGGCAATACGCCGAATTATCGTTCCAGAAAATTTAGTTGAAGACGTACAAATCGCTCTTGGAAAAGCCCTCGATAAAGTCACTATTGGTGACCCAAGGCTCAAGGAAGTCCGAATGGGTTCTTTGGTCAGCCAGCAGCAAGTGGAAGCAGTGAGGAATTCTGTAAAGGATTTGGCAAAAGAAGCCCAAATCGTTTATGGTAGTTTGGATAGAATCGACACTATTGGGGCAGATGCCAAAAAAGGAGCGTTTTTCAGTCCGATTTTATTAAGGGCAGACCATCCTTTTCAAAATACCGTCATTCATGAGCGTGAAGCATTTGGCCCAGTCAGCACCATTATGCCTTATAAAAATTTAGAGGAAGCAATCACTTTGGCACAAATGGGAAAAGGGTCTTTGGTATCTTCAATTGCAACCAACGACGATAAAATAGCAAAGGAATATGTTGTGAATGCCGCTTCCCATCACGGACGCATTTTGGTGCTGAACCGAGAAAGTGCCAAACAGAGTACAGGTCATGGTTCGCCGTTGCCTTATCTGGTACATGGTGGTCCTGGACGTGCAGGTGGCGGCGAAGAAATGGGTGGAATGAGAGGCATCAAACATTATTTGCAACGCACAGCGATTCAAGGTTCACCAACAACTTTGACCGAAATAACAGGGATATATCAGGCAAATGCAGCATACAAAGAAGCTAAACAGCATCCATTTAAGTATCATTGGGAAGACATCCAAACAGGCATGTCGCTCAAAACCCATAAACGCACCTTGACCGATACCGACGTTATAAATTTTGCTAATGTCACATGGGACCATTTTTATGCCCATACCGATATCACGTCTTTGGATGGAAGTATTTTCGAAAAAAGAACAGCACATGGATATTTCATCATTTCGGCAGCCGCGGGATTGTTTGTGTATCCAAATAGAGGTCCTGTGGCAGCAAATTACGGATTGGAAGATTGTCGTTTCCTCCGTCCCTTGTATCATAATGATACGATTTATGTGCGTTTGACCTGTAAACAAAAAGTTGAAAGAGATGTCGCTTCTGCCGAACATCCAAGCGGTATCGTAAAATGGTTTGTAGAGGTTTTTGACGCAGAGGATGAATTGGTAGCAGTTGCAACCATTCTTACTATGGTTCAAAAAAAGCAGGAAACATTTGTTGAAATGACCGATGAAAAAATTCAGGAGTGTCTTACAAAATTAAAGGACGACACAAAACCAAAATGGGGCATCATGACGCCTCAACATATGGTCGAACATTTAGAATATACATATAGAATTGCTTCCGGCGAAATTCAGGATTTTGAAGTGGCAACCCCTGAAAAGATTTTAGAAAAAGTGCATGCATCATTATACAACTATGAAAAATTTCCGCGCAACACCAATTTTCCTTCGCTAGAAAAAAATACTTTGGATACATTAAAACATCCAGATTTGTCAACTGCAATTGAAAAATTTATAGAACAAAGAGAGACATATAAAACGTTTTTTAAAGAAAATCCAGACGCCAAATTAAAGAATCTGGTATTTGGAGCACTAAATAGATATGAATCATATTTGCTAGAACGAAAGCATCTGAACCATCATTTTGAACAGTTCAGTCTTTTATAAAAAGCTGAAATGTTCAAAGCATTCGAGAAATCGGGTGTCTCATGAAATGAAATATAAAATATGCCATGGAGTCTATATCATAACCAATAAAAAGAACGGCGTTCTATATGTAGGAGAAACTAAAAATAAAAAAAAAGAATTTATCAACATAAAAATAAAGTACATCCAAGTACATTTTCAGCAATATACAATTTAAATAAATTGGTCTATTTTGAGATTTATAAAATTGAAAGTGATGCTAAATTGAGAGAAAAACAATTAAAGAAGTGGAATAGAGATTGGAAAATAGAATTGATAGAAAAAATGAATCCTGAATGGAAGGATCTATATAACGATTTATAATTAATAACTAAAAATAGATTCCCGTTTTCACGGGAACACGCTTTCGCGATGACAGAACCATATGTAAAAATTAAAAACAAAAGTGGAGTAGGATACATTGAGTTTTTCCATCCTGCACACAATTCATTACCAGCACATTTGCTAGCAGAATTGACACGAACCATTACCAAAGCAGGAGAAGACGATAGCATCAAAGTCATTGTACTTCAAAGTGGAGGCGACAGAACCTTTTGTGCTGGCGCCAGTTTTGAAGAATTAGTAGCCATCAAAAATGAAGAAGGAGGCAAAGAATTTTTCTGCGGTTTCGCCAACGTTATCAATGCGATGCGCAAATGTCCAAAATTTATCATCGGACGTGTTCAAGGAAAAACAGTCGGCGGAGGCGTAGGGCTGGCATCAGCTACCGATTATTGCATGGCAACCAAATATGCCGAAATAAAATTAAGCGAACTCAACGTCGGTATAGGCCCTTTTGTAGTCGGCCCAGCAGTTTCCAGAAAACTGGGATTAAGCGGAATGTCCCAGATTGCGATGGACGCCAATACATTTTTCACCGCCGAATGGGCGCAACAAAAAGGATTGTACACAGAAGTTTTTGAGTCTGTTGAATTGTTAGATCAAGCAGTGGAAATATTTGCCGACAAACTCAAAACCTATAACCCAAAAGCTATGACCGAAATGAAAACCATGTTTTGGCGAGGCACCGAAGATTGGGATCAATTGCTTGCGCAACGAGCGAAAATCAGTGGGCGCTTGGTGTTGAGTGAGTTTACGAAAGAGAAATTAAAAGAATATAAGTGATGAGAGGGTAGTAATTAGAGGGAAGTTCATGACAAAATAGGAGCAACTTTTTATAGAAAGTAAATATCATTTCAATTTCGAAGAATTAATAGTATATCAAAAAGCTATAGAATTTGGCGAATTGGTGCATAAACAACTTAACGAGTTTCCAAAGTTTGAGGATTATAGACTATCTTCTCAATTTGCACGTGCTGCCGATTCGATTGCATTTAACATCGCAGAAGGTTCCGGAAGTTCAGATACTAGTTTCTTGAATTATTTGCGTATAGCACGAGATAGCTCTCTTGAATGCGTTGCCGCCACTACAAAAGCTTATTTGAGAGGTTATATTAGTTTCGAACAAAGTGAAATCAATAGGTCATTACTTGTTGAAATCAACAAAATGATAGCATCTTTAATGAAACATTTAAAAAATAAAAATTACTGAATGCAAGCCAATGAAAGCAAATCCTAAAAACTTTACTCGACCCAATATCAACTACTCTCTACCCTCTTTAGGCTACCCTCTAATCACTAACCTCTACCCTCTATGATATTCAGCTTCCAAGGTTACATCCCAGTCATTCACGAAAGCAGTTTTGTGCATCCCTTGGCTGCCGTCACTGGCAATGTCATTATTGGCAAAAACTGTTACATCGGGCCAGGTGCCGCCATCCGAGGCGATTGGGGGCAAATCATTTTAGAAGACGGCGTCAATGTTCAGGAAAACTGTACGGTTCATATGTTTCCGGGCAAATCCATACGGTTGAAAGAAAGTGCGCATGTAGGTCATGGAGCCATTATTCACGGCGCAAATTTGGGCAGGAATTGCTTAATCGGCATGAATTCCGTTATCATGGACGACGCCGAAATTGGCGACGAATGTATCGTTGGTGCAATGAGTTTTGTGAAGGCAGAAGAAAAATTTCCGAGTTGCAAATTAATCGTTGGTAATCCCGCGAAAGCCATTAAAGATATTTCGGACGATATGGTAGCCTGGAAAACCAAAGGCACGCAACTCTATCAGCAATTGCCAGCCGATTGTCATGAAAGTTTAAAAGAAGTTGAACCTTTAAGAGAGGTCCCAGAAAATATGAAAATTCAAGACGGGGTCTATGACACATTGAGAGATTGCATGAAGCAATAATTGGGCGTTACCCTAAAGGGTCAGGCTTTCGGCAGTCGCTCTCTGCGAGGAGCTCCAACAATGCCTCAACCCTTAACGCAGTTTTGAACTAAAAATAAATTAAAGTCAAAAAGACCTTTCAGGTTTTCAAAACCTGAAAGGTCCGAAACAAACACTATGTCGAAATTTGAATTAAAAATGCCCAAAATGGGCGAATCAATCACTGAAGGAACCATCATCAACTGGCTCATCAAAGAAGGCGATAGTTTTGAAGAAGGCGACATCATCTTGGAAGTTGCCACAGATAAAGTGGATAACGAAGTACCAGCACCAGCATCAGGAAAATTGGTAAAAACCCTATTTCAAGCAAAAGATGTCGTTCCTGTTGGTGAAGTCATTGCAATTTTTGAAGAATCTGCCCCATCCCCAACCCTTCCCCAAAAGGGAAGGGAGTCAGCACCAATCGTTGAGGAGAAGAAAACAAAAAAGGAACAAAAGTATGTCCCAACAGCAACTCAATCATCTCCCCTTCGGGGAGACCGAGAGGGGCTTTTTATTTCCCCATTAATCATCAAAATAGCCAAAGAACATCACATCAGTTTTGAAGAATTGGCGCGCATCCCAGCAACAGGGTCTGAAGGCAGATTGCGGAAAAGTGATGTTTTTCAATATATTGAAGAAGGTCGTCCTTTCAAATTTGCGCAAACAGTTGTGCAAGACCCCACCGCATATAGAATTCCGCAGTTGAATTTTGACAAGGGTAAAGGCAAAATCATAGAGATGGACCGGATGCGACAAATGATTGCCGACCACATGGTCTATTCCAAACACACCTCGCCACATGTCACAGCTTACGTTGAAGCCGATTTAACCAATATGGTTAATTGGAGAAATGCCAATAAAGAAACATTCTTAAAAAAACATGGAGAAAAGCTTACGTTTACACCGCTTTTTTTAGAAGCCGTAGCAAAAGCCATAAAGGATTTTCCGAATATTAATGCATCCGTTGATGGTAATAACATCATTGTCAAAGAAGCTATCAATATAGGGATGGCAACAGCCTTACCGAATGGTAACTTAATAGTTCCTGTGGTCAAAAATGCAGACCAGAAAGATTTAAAATCATTAGCTTCAAATGTTAATGAAATGGCGAATAAAGCCAGAGAAAATAAATTAGGAGGCGATGATATTAAAGGAAGCACGTTTACCATTTCTAATGTAGGGACATTTGGAAGCGTTATGGGAACACCGATTATCAATCAACCTGAAGTTGCCATTTTAGCATTGGGAATCATTAAAAAAAGAGCAGAAGTCATCGAGACTAAAAATGGAGACTATATAGCCATCAGAAGTATGATGTATTTGTCGCTTTCCTTCGACCATCGCGTTGTTGACGGATTTCTAGGTGGAAGTTTTGTGCGCCGAGTCGCCGATAATTTCGAACAATTTGATGTCAATAGAAGTATTTAAAATATGCGCGCAGAGTCGCGGAGACGCAGAGTTTGAGAACCGCAAACCTGTAGAGACGCAAAGTCCTAAATAATTATAGAGACTTCGCGTCTTTGCGAGATTCAAAATTGAAATTACAAGAATTAAAACAACATAATGAAGAACCAAAAAATATCAAAAACCATACTTAAAAAAGCATTTTTGCACCTATGTACAGCCAAGTCCATGGCCGAATTGTACGAGGCGAATTTCAAGGTGGTTTCCAAATATGTACATGCAACTTCGCGAGGTCATGAAGCGATTCAGATTGCGCTCGGAATGCAGTTGTTGCCGCAAGATTACGCATTTCCATATTATCGGGATGATGCGATGCTATTGTCCTTTGGTCTAAAACCCTACGATTTAATGTTGCAGTTATTGGCAAAAAAAGACGACCCATTTTCTGGTGGACGTACCTATTATTGCCATCCAAGTTTACGGGATGATGACAAACCAAAAATCCCACATCAATCGTCGGCTACAGGTATGCAAGCCATTCCCGCAACAGGCGTAGCGATGGGAATGCAGTATAAAGAGAATTTTAAATCTCAAAAAGATGTCAATCCGTTCGAAGAAGAAATTCCCCCTTTGGGGTCTAGGGGGCTTGTAGTTTGTTCTTTAGGCGACGCTTCAGTCACCGAAGGGGAAATTGCGGAAGCCTTCCAAATGGCAGCATTAAAGCAAATGCCGATTTTGTATTTGGTACAAGATAATGGCTGGGATATTTCAGCCAATGCGGCTGAAACGCGCGCTCAAAATGCATTTGAATATGCCAAAGGCTTTAAAGGGTTGGAAGCGATTTCCATAGATGGCGCCAATTTTATCGAAAGTTACGAAGCCCTTGAAAAAGTGATAGCAAGGATCCGAAAAGAACGCAGACCCTTTTTGGTGCATGCCAAAGTCCCATTGTTAAACCATCATACGTCTGGTGTTCGGATGGAATGGTATCGTGATGATTTGGACGAAGCAAAATCCCGTGACCCATATCCGGTTCTGAAGCAACAATTGTTGGACAACGGATTTACTTCAGAAGAAATCAAGGATCTTGAGAATTCAGCAAAAGCTAATGTGCAATCTGATTTCGATAAAGCCTTAAAAGCTGATGACCCGGCACCAGAGGATTTATTTACCCATGATTTTGCGCCTACACCAATTACAGAAGAAAAGGGCGAACGCTCCCCAAAAGGAGCCGAAAAAGTTGTGATGGTTGATTGTGCCTTATTTGCCGTTGAGGAATTAATGGCAAAACACAAAGAATGTATACTTTACGGTCAAGATGTTGGTGGCCGATTGGGTGGTGTTTTTCGGGAAGCCGCGACTTTGGCACAGAAATTCGGAGATGACAGGGTGTTCAATACACCAATTCAAGAGGCGTTTATAGTTGGTTCAACAGTTGGTATGAGTGCCGTAGGTCTGAAACCGATTGTTGAGGTTCAGTTCGCCGATTATATTTGGCCCGGTTTGAATCAATTATTTACAGAAGTTAGCAGAAGTTGTTATTTGTCAAATGGAAAATGGCCAGTGAGCATGATTCTTCGGGTTCCGATTGGAGCTTATGGAAGTGGTGGACCCTATCACTCGTCTTCAGTGGAAAGTGTTCTGACAAATATAAGAGGTATTAAAATCGCCTATCCAAGCAATGGTGCCGATTTAAAAGGATTGATGAAAGCGGCCTATTACGACCCGAACCCTGTGGTTATTTTAGAGCACAAAGGTTTGTATTGGAGTAAAGTGCCGGGAACCAAGGGCGCGACTTCTGTAGAGCCTTCCGAAGATTATGTGTTACCTTTTGGGAAAGCGTGGGTTTTGCAGGAAATCTGGAAACAGGAAGATAAAGAAACCCTAACTATAGTGACCTACGGAATGGGTGTGCATTGGGCTTATAACGCTTCTGGTGAATTAAGTATGCGCGACCAAATTGAGATTATCGACTTGCGAACCTTATTTCCTTTGGATGAAGCCACCATAATGGCATCTGTTAAGAAAACCGGAAAATGTTTGGTCGTGACGGAAGAACCTTCCAATAACAGTTTTGCAGGAGCCTTGGCAGGGAAAATTCAGGAGGAATGTTTTAGATATTTAGATGCTCCAGTGATGACTATTGGAAGTGAAAATATGCCTGCAATTCCATTGAATTCCACTTTGGAGCAAACCATGATTCCGAGCACGAAAAAGGTGAAGGTTAAGATTGAAGCGTTGTTGAATTATTAGTTTATCGGAATTGGTTTTTTTGTATATTTAATTCTTTGAACCATTGATAACATGCTTACAAAGAAACGCTACTCCATTAAGAATCTAATTTCATGGACCCGTTGGGAAACCTTTAAGTTTTTTATTTATGCCACCATTATTACGGTGTTATACGCGGTATTTGACTTTACCTTTTTAAATTTGCCTTGGACCCCAATTGCACTTGTTGGTACGGCTGTGGCTTTTGTAGTTGGTTTTCAAAATAGTGCGGCGTATGAACGCATTTGGGAAGCTCGAAAAATCTGGGGCGGAATCGTAAATACCTCAAGAACCTGGGGTATGAAAACCAAAGTTATGGTCAATAATGATTATAGCAAACATCCTGTGGATGAAGCAATACTTGAAGGACACAAGCGCACGCTAGTTTACCGACATATTGCCTGGTTGACCGCCCTGCGACACGCGATGCGCCAACCAAGATCTTGGGAGGTGATTTATGAAGAACAGACCAATAGAGAATGGGCAAAAATGATTTATATTCCAGAGCGGATGCATACATTAGATAGCGATTTGGATCCTTATTTATCTGCAGAAGAGTTGAAATATGTGTTGAGCAAAAACAACAAACAAGCAGCTGTTTTGTATTTACAATCGCAACATATTCAACAGTTGAAAGCACAAGGTCTAATTTGGGAATTTTCATTTTTGGAACTTGAAAATGTTTTACAAGAATTTTTTACATTACAGGGACAAACAGAACGCATCAAGAATTTTCCTTATCCAAGGCAGTTTTCAACACTTTCCACATTATTTGTTAGAATGTTCATTCTATTATTACCTTTTGGAATTGTTGCCGAATTTGCAAGAATTGGTGCTGGGATGTTAGATAAATTCCCTTCGATTGGGAGTTACTTTGTTTGGTTGGCCATACCGTTTTGCATTATCGTTTCCTGGATATTTTATACCATGGAACGTATAGGAAGGGTTGGCGAAAATCCGTTTGAAGGTTCTCCCAATGATGTTCCAATTTCAACTATTGCGAGAGGTATTGAAATTGATTTACGCCAGTTGATTGATGAAAACCCTGATGATATTCCAAAGCAATTCCCCGAAAAATATCATGTTCAGATGTAAATCCTCTACTTAATCAAATCAGTTTCATTAAATTATTGATTATGAGATATTTATTAAAAAAATCGCCTATTGATTTATTGTATGTGGGTTTTAATTTGTAAATTAATTTTCCATTCATTTCAAGAAATTCACTATCTTTCAAACAAACACTAAAACTTAATCTTATGAAAAAAGTAATTTTTATGTCCTTTATGGCATTATTTTTATCGATGTCTGTGACTTCCTGTAGAGATACAGAAAAATCAGAAAAAGATGAACTTATCGATGAAATGCAGGCTGAAGGCGCAGATGTCAAGGTAAAACGTGATGGCGATGATTCCAAAATAAAGATGGAAACAGATGATAAATCAGTTAAAATCAAAACAGATGAAGATGGCGAGACTAAAGTAAAAATAAAAACTGATGATAATTAATTTTCAGTTTTCCAATTAAATTAAAAACGGTTCTTATTGAGAGCCGTTTTTTTTATTTTATTAAATCGCTGTAGCCAATAACGGTCTCAAATCCTTTAGCTTTAAAATACTTTGTGGGATTTTCCAGTGATGTAACAAGAACAAAATCACCGCCCCAAGCACCAAGGCTTTTAATGCTGCCTTCAAAATCTTTGAACAATCTATCTTTGATTGTTTTCAGTTTTAAGATATTTGAAATAATCTGCTCATGTTCATCCAAAAGAAGTTCAAATTCACTTAAAATTTGACACCTCACTATTTGTAAGGTAATTTCATTTATTCTTGCAATCTCTGTAGAATAGTTCTTATTTTTAGATTTGTATTGATTAATGCCTTCTCTACTGTTTTGTTTTTTATTTAAATAAACAAAAAACAATTTGTCTTTAAATGTTGGGTCGAAATTCACTTCATTAATCTCTCTACCGTTATTAATCAGTTGATAAGTTATTGGTAGATTATGTTTTGCACAGGCAATATCATAACCACTACCTCCAAAGGTTTCCTCCAATAATTGATAGGCATCAACTTTTGCCCAATTAGCAATATTATTGATTAAGGTTGATGAACTGCCAAGTCCCCAGTTTTTGGGAAAATCTAGCTTCGTAATAACCTTAAAACCCTTGGCCCTGATTTCATAAGTATTAAAAAAAAACTCGTGCTGTTGAGAAACATGATACAAAATTTTCAATAGAGTGTTTTCGGTTTCAGTTGACTTAGTACCTTCCACACTTTCATAGATAAAAGGAAATGCAAATTCCACTAGTTTGAATTCGGTTTCAAACCAAATCTTACCATTTGCATCATAACTTTCCCAAATCACTTTTGGTTCGTCTATCTCTTCAACCGTCATCGATTGCCCTAGTTTTGTTGGCAAAGCAAGAGACAGTGCACCATCAAGCACTACATATTCGCCAGTGAGCAAAAGTTTTCCGTTGCTGTAAAAAGTTTCTGGGGCCATATTCAAATTTTGGATTCGTGTGCTGAATTAAAAGCATCAATTCTCAATCGTCAATCGTAAATTTCTCAAAGTATCTTCCACCTCATAGTGTGTTACCACATTGGTTTTAAAATGTGAAATCATCTTTAATTTTTCATCATCAGTTGCTCCGAGCTGATTCAGCATATTCATCAGATGCATTTTCATGTGGCCTTCTTGGATTCCTGTTGTAGTCAAGGAGCGTAACGCTGCAAAATTTTGTGCCAATCCGGCGACAGCAGTTATTTGCATCAATTCTTTAGCTGTGGGATTTTGAAGCATTTCCAGAGCCAATTTTACTAAAGGGTGCAAACTTGTTAATCCGCCAACCGTACCAAGGGCCAAAGGAATTTCCATCCAAAATCTAAATAGTCCGTCTTTGATTTCGGCGTGCGTTAGGCTCGTATAAGTTCCGTCTTTGGAAGCATAGGAATGCACACCAGCTTCCACCGCCCTAAAATCATTTCCTGTTGCCAAGACCACAGCATCGATGCCATTCATGATACCTTTATTGTGTGTCACTGCTCTGTAAGGCTCTATTTCGGCAATTTTGACCGCTTGAATAAATTTTTTGGCAAACTCTTCCGCCGACAATTCGCCTTCTTCGTTTAAATCTTCAACCTTGCAACTTACCTCGGCCCTTACCAAGCAATTCGGAACATAATTGGACAAAATACTCATCACAACTTCAATGTTCTTTTCGTCATGGGAAAACCCATCAAAATGTGCAGTTTCTGCCTTTAATGTTTTTGCAAACTGTTCTAAACAGGAATTGATAAAATTGGCGCCCATCGCATCCAAGGTCTCAAATGTGGCGTGCAATTGGTAGTAATTTTCAAGCTTATCGGTTTTATTTACCAAATGAATGTCCAAAATTCCACCACCACGCTTTTGCATGTTTTTGGTAATAAATTCAGTATCGGCAAACAACTTTGGTTTAAGGGCTTCAAAAAAGCGTTTGAGTTGATGTTCATTACCGTCAAATAGAAAATGCACCTGACCTATTTTGATGGTCGAGAGCACTTCGGTTTTAAATCCGCCGCGATTTAACCAGAATTTTGCTGCCTTACTTGCAGCCGCAATCACAGAACTTTCCTCAATTGCCATGGGAATGGTGTAAAGTGTTCCATTAATCAAAAAATTTGGCGCAACACCAAATGGCAGGTAATAATTGGAAATCGTATTTTCAATAAATTCGTCATGCAATTGTTGCAGCCGAGTATCATCGTTCCAATATTGCATAAGAACTTGTTTGGCGTGTTCTTTATCAGCAAAGTAAGTTTTGACAATCCAATCGATTTTTTCGGATTTTGATAATTTTGAGAATCCTATAATGGGTTTAGTCATCAAGATGTATTTAAGACTGCAAAGATACTATCTTGGTATAAATATCTTACGAGAATTCTAAAGATTACGTATTTGGAGGTTATTCATTAGTGTTTTTGCATTATTTTTAGTAAACTTGACAGCATTTTGTCAAAAAGAAAATCCTCAATGAAATACTTTAGAATCCCCCTCATTTTATGTTTTTTAGTAACTAGTTTTGTATCAGCCCAAAATAAGGAAATTAACCTCGAAGATTTATGGAATGGAACCTTTAGGACCAAAGGCATGCAGTCCTTACATTCCTTGAATAATGGGAAACAATACTCGGTTTTAAATTCTAAAGACGGAAACAACACCATAGATATTTACGATTATAAAACCCTTGAGAAAGTAAAGACTTTGGTCAATACTTCCGACTTAAAAGACATCAAGAACTTTTCAGATTATACCTTTAGTGATGATGAAAGCAAAGTTATTTTGGCTACCGAAATCGAGTCCATTTTTCGTCGCTCAACTTTAGGGATATTTTATGTTTATGACACTAAAACCAAAACAGTTTCAAAAATTTTAGACGAAAAAATACAGGAACCTACTTTATCTCCCAATGGAACCAAAGTAGCTTATGGATTTAAGAATAATCTTTATGTGAAAGATTTAAACACCAATAAAGTTTCACAAATCACTTTTGATGGTGAGAAAAACAAAATCATCAATGGCATTACCGATTGGGTTTATGAAGAAGAATTCGGTTTTGTGCGCGCCTTTGACTGGAATGCCGATGGTACAAAAATTGCCTTCATCAAATTCGATGAAACCAATGTTCCAGAATTCTCAATGGACATTTACGGCAAAAATCTATATCCTGAACAGGAAACTTTCAAATATCCTAAAGCAGGCGAAGCCAATTCGTTGGTATCGCTTCATGTATATGATGTGACTTCCAATAAAATCAGCGACATTACTGTCAGCAAATCGTACAGTGATTTTTATATTCCCAGGGTTGAATGGACGAAAGATGCCAATATTTTAAGCGCACAATTTCTTAATAGACATCAAAATGCATTGGATCTTTGGATGATAGATACCAATCAAATGACTTCAAAACTTGTACTGGCCGAAACAGATAAGGCCTATGTAGATGTGACCGACAATTTAACATTCTTGAACGATCACAGTTTTCTTTGGACAAGTGAGAACGATGGTTACAATCGCATTTACCATTATTCAAAAGATGGCAAACTCATCAATCAAGTCACCAAAGGGCCATGGGAAGTAACCAACTATTATGGCTTTGATGAGAAAAGCAATACCATTTTTTATCAATCGGTTGAAAATGGTTCTATTAATCGAGATGTGTATGCCATTTCTCTGGATGGAAAAAACAAAAAACAATTAACAAAAAGTGTCGGCACCAACAGTGCAGATTTTAGTGAAGATTTTACCTATTTCATCAATACATTTTCAAGTGCTACCACGCCTCCGGAATACACTCTTAATGATTCAAGGACTGGAAATGTCATTAAAACCATAGTCGATAATGATATCCTGACAAAAAAATTACTTGATTATAAAACTTCAAATAAAGAATTCTCCACTATTAATGTCAACGGCAATGACTTGAATATGTGGATGATAAAACCAGCTGATTTTGATGCTTCCAAAACCTATCCTTTATTCATGTTTCAATATTCCGGTCCAGGATCTCAAAGTGTGGCCAACAAATGGAATGCCGCAAAC
>JBGTCT010000058.1:0-2241 GCA_041748695.1 Aquaticitalea sp.
ACGATTTGAAACCTTGAAAATCAAGGCGTCCGTAGCATTAAAATTCCGGAGATTTTGCAAGACAATGTCAAAATCCCAATCAATGACGCTCCTCTTGATGCTTGAATTTTTTGAGGATAATGTTTTGTCACCGAATGAATCTATAGGACCACAAATGGAAACATTAGAACATAGACTCTCTTTACTCATCAAAAAGCGAATGAATAGTATGATAGCAATAATGAAGGACATAGAGAAGCATCAAACGAAACCAACCGTTGCGATGATGCAAGCCTTATTTGCTGTAACCGAACCCAAAAAAGAAAGACGAATTATGCGCGAGAAAACCCCCGAAGAATTTAAAGCTCAATTTGAAAAGAATAAAGCTAAAGATGAAGCAGAAACAAAATCAAAAATAGATAATAGATGGAATACGTAAATTATATCGTTCAACTCAATATGGCGTTTGAACGATTTCATAATGACGCACGAATAAAGCAGGGGCACATCACGTTGTACTTGGCATTCTTCCAAAAGTGGAACAGGGGATTTTTCAAAACAGCTATAACGATTAATAGAGAACTGATAATGGATAGGGCAAAGATTAAATCCAAGACAACCTATCACAACTTTGTAAAGGATTTAAACGATTGGGGATATTTACAATACTTTCCATCATACCATCCTGCAAGAGGCTCTAAAATTAAGATGGCCATTTTTTGTACCCAACCAGTCCAAAATTTGGACAAAACCGTCCCAGAACCACGCCAAAATTTGGTATCTTCTTATAAACATAAAACAAATGAAAACTATAATAAACTGGAAAGGCCAAAAAATGAACTGGCTATTTTAGATTTTTTTAAAGAAAACAATTGGCCAGAAATGGAAGGGAGAAAATTCTATGCCTATTATCAAACCAAAAACTGGAAATTAGGCAGAGGGTTAAACATAAAAAACTGGAAAACGGCAGCCAATAATTTCGTGAAAAATGGTTTTATGGTAGAAAAGGAAAGGCCTACCAGTCCAATTAATGGCTATGTGGATAGATTAAATAGCAATATCAATAAAGACTACGGACAGCCGCTGTAGCCTGTTTAAAATTTTAGTGTTATGATGTAAGTTTCTCAAGATACATTCATTACAGCACGCTAAAACGTTCTGTCAATTCTTTCTGTTAGGATGTTTTGTTACTTTTCTTTTCTCTTTTTTCTCTGCGTTTCCAATTTCTCTTCAAGGATTTTCATATCATCGCTTACTTTTCGGTCCACTATTTTAGCATAATGTTGAGTGGTTCGGAGAGATTTATGTCCCAACATCTTACTGACAGTTTCAATAGGTACTCCATTTGTTAGAGTAACAGTCGTGGCAAAGGTATGTCGAGCCAAATGTGTTGTCAATGGTTTGGTTATTCCGCAGAGCATTGCGATCTCTTTTAAATAGGCATTGGACTTCTGATTGCTAAATACAGGAATCAATCGGTCACTTTTAATCACTTGTGGGTCGTTAGCATATCGACTTAAGATTTCTTTTGCAATCGGTAATAATGGAATGCTACTTCGAGTATTCGTTTTGGTTCGTTTGATATTGATCCATTGCTTGCCGTCAATTCCGATACTGATATCCGATTTGGAAAGCTTCTCAACATCCGAATAGGCGAGACCTGTATAACAAGAAAACACAAACATGTCGCGAACCACTTTCAGCCTACCAAAATGTAATTCTTTATTGTAAAGGATGTCAATTTCTTCGGCGGTTAGATATTCACGCTCAACAGCTTCAAATTGAACTTTGTAATTATAGAATGGGTCTCTTTCCATCCATTGATTGGCCAAAGCAATTCGAATGATTTTCTTGAAATTATTGATGTACTTCAATGCGGAATTATGATTACAATTTCTGACAGTCTTTAAGAAAAACTCGAATTTGGTAATAAAACGGTAATCTATATCCTTTAATTTGTAATCTTCGACGTTATATTCTTCTTCAATAAATTGTTTGACATGGTCATGGCATGTCCAATAGCGTTTTGCCGTACTGACTGAAATATCTTTGCCAGCCATTACATCAGTTTTATCATTGTGTTCTTTAAATACTTCGAGAATATATCTGACCTTCTTTCCGCCACCTTTTAAAATGTTCATCATCGACTTTGCAGATATCAAATTATCCTCGTCCATGCATCTTTGATGGATTTTATAGAGCTTATGTTTCAGATTGTCAATGTGATTATTAATTTCCACAGCCTCACGATTTGTTCCCATC
>JBGTCT010000059.1:0-41232 GCA_041748695.1 Aquaticitalea sp.
AACAGGAAATGATTCTGGCTGAGTTACTTTTATGGCAGTGATGTCTCCTTTATCATCCATTTCTGGAACTAATACAGGATTCACAAAACCACTATAAGGTGCTGAAGTGAACTGCTCATTACGTTTCAATATTTCTGTATGTAGCGTCTGGTCTACTTTAACGCCATAGGTTTCTACTAAGGCTTCCACAGCTTTATAATCGCCTTCGGATTTAATACGCTGCGTTTCGCGCAATAACTGACCAAATAACTCCTGTAATTTTTCATAGTTTGTGATGTTGAAATACGTTTTGCCATCACGTGTCACTTTTTCTATAACATTATCCTTCATCCCTTTTTCAAACACCCAGGCACTTACCCATTGTCTGTTTCTCATGTGAGCTTCTTCAACCTCATCACCCAATTTCAAACGAATTAATTGCGTCATTAATCCATTGCGGATATACTCATCGTAAGTAGCCATTCCCACTTTTTTCCAATCATCTATAAGACCAAGTTCCTGTAATTTTGGATTGTATAAATAATATAGCGCAACCAAATCTGCGCGTCCTTCTTCTAAAGTAGATGCATAATTTTTAAGTGTTTCTTTGGTTTCGCCAACACCAGGATTCAATTGTCCAGAGGCATGACCAATCACTTCGTGAAGCGCTGTATGCAATTTGTCGCCAATTTGACCGTATTGTTCTTCTAGTTCCAATTCCTCTTGGTCGTGGACAAACTCCTTTAATCTATCAGTGCTTCCAGCGTTGTTATAGGCTTCAATGATATTTCCAAGCGAAACAGATTTGCTTCCTACCGAAGCGCGAATCCAATTGGCATTTGGCAAATTAACTCCAATAGGCGTGCTTGGTGAAGCATCTCCAGCCTCTCCGGCAACATTCACTACTTTATAGGTTACCCCAACAACACTGTCCTTTTTGTGTGCATCCATAAGTGGGGAATTGTCTTCAAACCATTGGGCATTGTCTGATAAAACTTTCATTTTTTCAGACATATCAAAATCATTGATCTGCACAATGTTTTCATACGAACCTCTATATCCCAACGGATCATTATACACTTCAATAAAACTATTGATGTAATCTACATTACTATTGGTCGCAGCAGTCCATGCAACATTGTAATCGTCCCAAGTTTGCAAATCGCCCGTTTTGTAATACTGAATCAACAATCCCAAAGCATTGCCTTGTTCGTCATTTTCGGCTACCCCTTTTGCCAGTTCAAGCCATTTCACGATTTCATCAATGGCTGAACCATAAAGACCTCCTGATTTGTAAACCAATTCTTTTAACTGTCCGTTTTCCTTTACCAATTTGGAATTCAATCCATAAGAAAGCGGCTTGTCGGGATTAGGCGATTTTTTATTTTCATAAAAATTTTCGACATCAGCATTTGTGACATCCGGTCCATAAAAGTTGACCGCCGACTGTCCTACGTTGTCAATGCCTTTGGCCTGATTGACTTTTTTTGAATCTTTATCGTTAAAAATCACATCAAATGCTTCACCTTCAAGCGTGGCATTTGTTTCAGCCAAAAGAAATTTCAAATAGTCTTGACCGAACTCTGGTTTTAATTTGTCATTTGAATAGTGGTGGTGAATGCCATTACTGAACCACACTCGCTTAAGATAGGTCTCAAAAGCTTTCCAATCATCTGAAAATTTGTCACCATCATAATTCGCATAAATGGTTTCGAGGGCTTTCCTTATTTTTAAGTTATGACGGTAATTTTGATCCCACATAATATCGCGACCTGCCAAACCTGCCTGCGTGAGATAATACACCAATTTTTGTTCTTTTAAAGTCAAATTGTCCCAGCCTGGAATCTGATATCGTAATATTTTAATGTCTGCGAACTGCTCAACATTGTAATCAAATGCCACTTCCTCTTTGGTAAGAGTTGATGGATCAACCGTTTCTTTTTTGTCGTCTTTGCAGCCGTAGAAAATTGAAATTAGAAGTGCAAAAGCAACGAATGATTTTAATTTCATTTTTAAATTGTTTGTTTGTTGGTCTACAAATGTAATATTAATTGAGTTAAAACTTGTCTTGACTTTTTTGATTGAAGCGAAAAATGAGAATTTTGTTCCAGATTTTGCTTTTTTTCACACTTAATAGTCGAGCTACGTTGTAAGAAAAAAATGAAATATGGGGCAAAAAGACCATTGTACAGCCTATTGAAAAAAGTCAAGATGAGTTCGTAGCGTAAAATTGATTATCTTTGAATCTACTACCAATAACAACCCAAAAACCAATGAAGTCCTTAAAATACATTTTATTTTTACTCTTAATAGGAATTATAGGAATCTCAATTTATGTTGCCGTTCAGCCCAATTCATTCGAAGTTACCAAAACCAAATCCATCAAAGCACCTGCAGCAGTTATATTTGAAACTATTAAAGACACAACATCCAAAGATAGAGCGTCGTTTTGGAAAAAAAATGAGTTACTCAAATCGTCATCTTACAATGCACCAATTTACATCCAACAGTCTTACACTAGCGGTAAAATTGGTAGTTCAGATTTACGATGGCAATTGAAGCCCAGTGGCGATGGCATCACAAATGTTACGAAAAGCCTTTCTGCAAAAAATTTATCCTTTCTATTTAAGGCGAAAACAATTTTTTCGGGTAGCATGCAAAAAGACATTGCAGCACAGCTCGAAAAAGATTTGGAACAACTCGAATCTGATGTCATTCAAGGCATGCAAGTTTACAGTATACATGTTGACGGCATTACCGAACATGGTGGCGGATTTTATATGTATAAAACAACGTCTTCGACTGCATCCAATATTAGTAATATGATGGCACAACAGTATGCCGAAATCCTCAATTTTATGCAAGAGAATTCTATAGAAATGATTGGACACCCTTTTACGATATACAATGAGATGAACGACAATGGCAGCGTGATAATGAGCAACGCCATTCCTGTGCAGAACATGGTAACAGTGGGTCAAGAAAGCAATATTCTTAATGGTTATATGGATCGCACCAAAGTCTTAAAAACAACCTTAAAAGGCAACTACACCAATCTTTCTGAAGCATGGGAAAAAGCTATGAATCACTTAAAATCAAATGGTTTGGAAGCTTCAAATGCAAACCCTTTTGAAATATATACTAACGATCCAGGCGCATTTCCAAACCCTGCCGATTGGACCACCGAACTTTACATTCCATTAATAACCGAACCTGTCCAAAGCGAGCAAATGTGAAACAGATTCTTTTAGTTTTTGTCGGCGGGGGAATTGGTAGTGTCTTAAGATTTATGTTAGCTAGATACCTAAACAATTCTGGAACTGGAATTCCTTATGGAACCTTTGCAGCAAACATTGCAGGTAGTTTACTTATCGGGATCATTTTAGGTTTGGCAGTGAAACAACAAACACTTTCGGAAAATCAAATTCTCTTCTTGGCAACCGGCTTTTGCGGTGGTTTTACAACCTTTTCTACTTTTGCTTATGAAAACCATGTCTTTTTAAAATCTGGTGACTTTATGAGTTTTGCCATTTATACAATTGCAAGTTTTGTGATAGGATTCTTGGCGGTTTTTACTGGAATTTATTTAGTAAAATAAAAACCATTCTCAAGGCCGTAAAAGTTCTGCACGTTACTCCTGCAACGTCTTAACTTCATTTTTATTTGACCGACATTCACAAACATGGCATGAATGTCTAGGGATACTTTATAATAAACATTAATCCATTTTAAACATCTTCAAACCAGCCTTTACTTTTGTTGCAATATAATTCTCCCGCGGTACGATTGGACAAGAATATTTATCGTTATAAACGCAATACGGATTATAGGCCGTATTAAAATCAACGACTATGGTAGTATCCCTATCAGGAATCATTAAATTGATGTAACGTCCTCCAGCATAACTCTCTTCACCATTGGTATCATCCAAAAACGGCAAAAACAAATTGTCTTCATAACCTTCATTACTGATCTCATCTTGATCTTGATACACATTTAATTTATGAGATTCACCATTTAAATCAAATACAATTTCTCCATACTTTAAATAATCTGCAAGCCTGTCGGTGGTGGTTTTCATTTTAAAAGGTTTCTCGCCTTCCGTTCTTACAAATGTTGCCTTAACAACAAAAGTCGAATCAAATTTGAAAAAATCCAGACCCTCAAAATTTTTTAAGTCTTTGGCTGTTAACGGGGATTTAGAGGCATCCTTATATTCGGAATTGAGTTTACGTTGGAATTCAGTTTCTCCAAGTATCGGCTTTTTTTCGGCACAGCCCACAAATAAAACAAGGGCTAAAATCATTGAAAGCAAGGTTTTCATCTGTTCAAATTTATTGTTTTTTAGAGGTAAGATGGAAATCGCCATTGAACATTTCGGTTGGTATCAACTCAATTGATATGGCTCATTTCATATCAAATTTTATGACCCAAAAATACAACATTATGTTTTTTTTCATAGATTTGAAAAAAAATTAAAAAAAATTATGCGCAACTGCATCGTCACATATACCCAAAAGAGAACTACTTCCGCTAGAAGTCGGACTTGTTATATGTTATGATGATATGAAAATGCATTGAATCAATATATAAAAGTCCGGCGATAACGTCGGACTTTTTAATTTTAAGTAAATCAACTATGAAAAATGTATTCATCACATTGAAATCACAGAAGCTTATCCGTTATGGATGCGCTATCTGTTGTTTAAAAAATCAAAATATAATGACAGATGAAGCTTTTTAATTTTATTTACTTCAATCTTGGCCACGGCTATATCAATACCTTTAGAGGTTTATCTAAAGAGGTATGGTGGCTTGCGCTAATTACTCTCATCAACAGGGCAGGTACCATGGTCATCCCGTTTTTGTCTTTGTATTTAACCACGAATTTAAAATTTACGCTGGACGATGTCGCCTGGATTATGACAGCATTTGGTATGGGCAGTATTGTGGGATCTTGGGTTGGTGGAAAGTTGACCGACAAAATAGGTTATTACAAAGTAATGGTCTTTAGCTTGCTTGTGAGTGGTCTACTCTTTATGGGAATGCAATACCTAACAACTTTTGCAAGCATTTCTATTGGGGTTTTCATCTTGATGGCTGTGGCGGATATGTTCCGTCCTGCCATGTTTGTGGCATTGAATGCTTATAGTAAACCACAAAACAAAACGCGTAGCATCACATTGATTCGTCTTGCGATCAACCTTGGATTTTCTATGGGGCCGGCAATTGGAGGACTTATCATTACGACCATGAGCTATAACGGCTTATTTTGGATTGATGGCATTACCTGTATCATTGCAAGTATTGTGTTATTGAAGGTGCTGCACCCGAAAAAGGCAAGGACTCTGGATGAAGAGGTCAGCGTCAATCCAAAATCGGCCTATACGGACAAGCCATTTCTGATATTTTTGGTGGCGATGGTAATATTTGGAGTTGTGTTTTTGCAGTTTATATCCACAATTCCGTATTTTTATAAAACAGGTATTGGAATTTCTGAATTTGAGATTGGCCTGCTTATGGCCTTGAATGGAATTATCATATTTGCCTTTGAGATGCCACTCATCAAATGGTTAGAAACCAAAGCATATACCAAAACCGGGCTCATGCTGGTTGGATTGGCACTCACAGGCTTGAGTTATTTATTTTTGATCATCAATCCATGGATAGGGTTTATTGTAATTGGGATGGTATTATTGACCGTTGGAGAAATGATCGTGTTTCCATTTTCCAATGCCTTTTCATTGGTAAGGGCAAAACGGGGATTAAAAGGCGAATACATGGCGTTGTACAGTATTGCCTTTTCATTGTCGCATGTATTTGCTCACAATCTAGGCTTTCAAATGATAGAGGCCTTTGGTTTTGACAAAACGTGGATCTTGATGGCCTTTTTAGCATTATTTGGAATCCTGTTAATGATATTGCTCAAAAGATTCATGAGAGTAACAAATGAACTAAATTAATGTAGGATGGAGCAGAAAAAAATAGTGATTATTGGTGCTGGACCCATTGGGATTGCCTGTGCTTTGGAATGCAAAAATAGAGACTTGGATTATGTGGTCATCGATAAAGGGACACTTACGAATTCACTTTATAATTATCCCAAAAACATGACCTTTTTCTCAACATCAGAGAAATTGGAAATCAATGCCATTCCTTTTATAAGCAAGAATCCAAAACCCAATAGAGACGAAGCATTAGAATACTATCGTCGAGTGGCGACATCCAATCAATTGAACATCCATTTATTTGAAAAAGTGCTTTCAGTCAATAAAAACGACAAAATATTCACAGTAACTACCAATAAAAATGTATATCAATCTGAAAAGGTCATCATTGCGACTGGCTTTTATGACATTCCCAATTTATTGGATGTTCCTGGAGAAGAGCTGTCGAAAGTGACCCATTATTACAAGGAGGCACACCCCTATGCCATGCAAAAGGTCATTGTTGTAGGTGCGAGTAATTCCTCGGTAGATGCGGCTTTGGAAATTTATAGAAAAGGAGGTGACGTCACAATGATCATTCGGGATAAACAGATAGGCGAACGTGTGAAATATTGGGTGCGTCCAGATATCATCAACCGTATTGAAGAAGGAAGTATCAAAGCCTATTTTAATTCTGAAATTTCAGAAATAGAAGTGGCACACGTTCTTATAAAAACTCCCGAAGGAGCTAAATCGATTCCAAATGATTTTGTTGTGGCATTGACTGGCTATCGACCAAATTTTCAGTTTCTAAAATCGTCAGGAATTGAATTGTCAGATAATGAGCTGTGCCTTCCAAGTTACAATTCAGAAACCATGGAGAGTAATATTGAAGGCATGTATTTGGCAGGCGTAATTTGTGGTGGTATGGAAAACCATAAATGGTTCATTGAAAACTCAAGGGTTCACGCACAATTCATCGCAAATCATATCGAAAGTCTTAAAACGGAACCTGTAAATATTTAACATATGGCACCATGGGAACAAATGCCTTTATACATAAAGGCCATGGAAATTAGACTATTGGTAGATTCAATAACTGAAATTACCTTTGAAGCCGAATTGGATCTTGAGTCTGAAGCAGAGAGCCAAATTATTAACAATTGCATTAATTTCATGATCGAGAATTCGTTGATCATTCCAGCAAAAATTGCGGGTGCTTTTAAAGAAAATACGCCTTATGATCTCAGAATGGAAAACGCTACAATTATAAGAAAAGCCGCCACTGAAGTACTTACTGATGCCGGTATGTTGGCATTATATGGTTTCAAACAAGTGGAGTATTTAGAACTTTTACAAAAAGAAATAGATGAATTCCGGATACTTTTTGCCGAATGGGTTCAAACCTTTGATATTTGGAATTATCACATAGACCGTTGGGGACTTTTCAATCCGCCAGGAATCAACTATGACGACCACGATCCGGACGATGACCTCAATTTGGATGACTATCTTGATAGAGAGGATTAATTTATTTCAAAGGCTTCACATCATTGAAACTCACCACGTGCGACAATACAATTTGTGTTTTCGTTTCACCATAAATAATCAGCTGATCGATAAAGGTTTCGAGGTGCTTTTGGTTTTTTAGCAATACTTCCATTACAATGTTTTCATTGCCAGTAATCCGATAACAATTCAAAACTTCATCATAAGTTTTTACTTTTTCCAAAAAAG
Source organism: Aquaticitalea sp. (assembly GCA_041748695.1). Classification (GTDB taxonomy): domain Bacteria; phylum Bacteroidota; class Bacteroidia; order Flavobacteriales; family Flavobacteriaceae; genus JBPOFM01. Next base: position 7,644 of record JBGTCT010000059.1, read on the forward strand.
GTTTTAGCATACCCATAAAAGCCCGTAAGGTAATAATGGCCTTCAGTTGGTAGCCAACTTCAATAGGAGCCACATGTGTATGATAACCTCTTATGATGCCTGCATCTTCCATTTTTTTGATCCGTTCAGAAACAGCTGGGGAGCTAATGCCAACTTGCCTACCAATCTCCGCATTAGTTTGTCTGGCATTTAACTGTAAACACTTTAAAATCTTCCAATTGAGTGCATCCATAGAAATCGAAATAAAAAATGCATTAATACTTTAATAGTTAAAGCAAATATAAGTGTTTGCTTTAATATCAATTGCATTAAGTGTTGGCTTGTTAGTACTTTTGATAAAATTGCAGAAAGAAAATGTACCCAATTCCTTCTTACCTATCTGATATGCCTATTTATAAAAAGGCAATGGACATAATTATCTTGTCCCGAAGTATATCTACGTACCTCAATCAAGATTTAGCTTATTTGCGTCCTGATGGTAGCGAGGATCAAAATATCTATGTTTCTGGGGACATTGTTCAGCAATCCACTTCGTTGGCACCGGAAATCGTCAATGCCGAATTGCATCGTTATTCAGACAGCAAGCATAAGCATTTTGCATCATTGGAACGTTTGACCACTCGGCTTTATAATAATTGCAAACGCTTGGAGAATTGCAACAGCAACGGTCGGGATTATTTGCCGATTTTGCGCAGCGAATTGCGCAAATTCAGACGGCTGCAACATACTTGGATGATGACCTTATAGGTTTTAAGAAGCAAGATTTAATTTCAATCCTGTATGGTCATGGGTCACAATCTGGCTTTCGGCCTGATGGTATCGTTCCGATTTAATGGTAAATAACAACCATTCGAAATAATTCTCGGATCTTCTTTTAAAAGGGTAATTTAGTGTAGTTTCCATAATCATATAATTTTGATTAAACTGTCATTTAGTAAATTGAGGGTAGACAAACATACAATCAAGCGCTATTTAAACCATATAAATTAGATAAGAGGATTGATTAACTCTTTCAATAACATCTTTTTACAAAAATAAACGTTGAAAAGCGGGTCTGGATGTCTGTTGTTTGTTGTTAGGTTGTGGAGTCCCAAATATGATAGACCAATCCTTGAACCTTTCTACACATTTCGATCAGGGGAGAAAAAAATGCGCAATTAGAAGGGCCTAAAAAAGACCTAAAAATACAAAATCTCATCACGATTCCTAATGAACCAATCCGCTCTACTGTTAGTTAAATTCTGCACATTCAATTTCTATCAACACCGCAACCAAACTTGTCTAGCACTCATTCTTTTGATCTTATCAAATCACGTTGCAATGGCGCAACAACCCAATTCCGAAAATGAGAAAAGAACCTATCAATATTATGATGAAGGCAATAACCGCATTTCAAAGTCGGAATTTATTAAGAAGACAAATGAGAAAGGATATTATATTATTACCAGTGACTCTCTAGGAATTCAAAAGTTAACAGAAAGAAGCCAAAAAGGTAAATTGGAGCATAAAGATGTTTTGATTACATATCTAGAACAATTGACAGGACAGGACATTGATGATAAAAATCAATAATCATTATCTATCATCCAGGAAAAGATCCATGTAACTCCAGTGGGAGTGCTACATAAGCCACCGCAAAAGTTTGGACTGAAGAGTTGGAAAAAGGAACCAGAAAAATCGCCAAAACAGAGCCCATCTATATCAGTAAGTCCCTACAGACTTAAGGGAACGGGATAAAGTTCGCACTTGTTATGAGGATAAAGATCAAGTGATAGAAAAGCAATTCTTTAAGTATCATTATCCTTGTTCCAGCTATGTCATAATTTCCCCTAAAGGAAGATATTACAGTCAATTTGGGGAATTTGGAAAGGAGTCTGTGTGGATGATGCTGCGGAGAATGAAATAAAGGTTTCATCTTTCACTGGTTATTATAACCAAATTTCAAGCTAAGATAAGAAGAGTCTATATTTCAAGCCTAAAAAAAATCCACCAGATACCTCTTAACAATTCCCGAGCGTTTGCATTTTTTAATGTTCTTTTAAGAACTCTTGAATGTGTTTTATTTATATTTAAATGACAAAAAACACTTCGAAAGATCAGAAGGGAAAAATAAGAAGACATGACCAAAGACAACGAAAAAACTACTCCACCGGATCCTCAAGACACTAAAAATCCTATACTCATTCTTTATTATATGGCACAAGATTGGATGCGGCCATCGCCAAAACATCCTTTGTATATGCAGATACTGGTATTCATTGTCAAATTGCCCGCGATGTTATTGTTTTTGACGATTTCGCCCATTCTTATCGTATCCATGTTCATCACGTTTATTGCCGCACTATGAAACGACAATATACCACTCTCGGCTTGGTGATTATCGCAAGTGTGCTATTTTTAGTGCATCAATATATGCAATTGGTGGCCAATATCAGGATGCCTTTCCTCGACAGTTATTTAGACCCTGCATTGATGATGCCCATTTTATTGCACCTTCAGGTTTGGGAACGCAGGCTCATCTTACGTGATACCACCATCCGATTGCCCGAAACTCATATTTTTGGTTATTTTTTATTGGCAGTGATTTTCGGCGAAATCGTCTTTCCCTATTTCAGTGAAAAGTTCACAGCTGATTACTGGGACATCCTTTCCTATGGTATTGGAAGTTTGGCCTATGGCGTTTCTCAACGAATTTCTGATTCGAATTGATTTTGAGAAAAAAATGGATCTAACTGATACGAGATGAAAGTCTAAAAAAAATTGGGATACGAGAGTCATTTAAACACCAACTGGAAAATTAAGAAAAAGTTTTTTTCCAATTTAATTATTCCTGAAGTCAGATTAATCACTCGCAAATCCGCATTATGTGAGGGAGTTTCCATCTTTGATTCATGAGATCCCAAATAGTGTGCGGGAGTTAAAGACTTAGATTCATAAGATCCCTCGGCAGGCTCGGGATAAGCAGTCTGCTCAAATTTTACAGCGCTCCGCTTGTAAAATTTGGCGACCTGCTTACATATTTCTCCTATACTGCCCTCCTACTTCAAACAATGCCTCTGTAATCTGTCCTAACGAACATACTTTACAGGCGTCCATTAGGGATTCAAAAATGTTTTCGTTGTTGATGGCTTTGTCTTGTAATTCTTTCAGCAGTGCGTCGGTGTCATGCGCTTTGTGAAGATGTTCCAAAGTTTTTATTTGGAATTGCTTTTCGTCTTCAGTCGCCCTAATCACTTCTTTGGGCTGGATGGTAGGCGATCCTGTACTGCTTAAAAAGGTATTGACACCAATAATCGGGAATTCGCCATTGTGTTTCAAGGTTTCGTAATACAAACTTTCTTCCTGTATCTTACTGCGTTGATACATGGTTTCCATGGCGCCCAAAACACCACCTCTTTCGGTGATGCGGTCAAATTCCAACAACACAGCTTCTTCAACCAAATCGGTCAGTTCTTCGATGATGAACGAACCTTGAATTGGATTTTCGTTCTTTGCCAATCCTAATTCCTTATTAATAATCAACTGAATGGCCATGGCACGGCGTACTGACTCTTCCGTTGGTGTCGTAATAGCCTCATCATAGGCATTGGTATGCAGCGAATTACAATTGTCATAAATGGCATATAAGGCCTGAAGCGTGGTACGGATGTCATTAAAATCAATTTCCTGTGCATGCAAACTCCGTCCTGATGTTTGGATATGGTATTTCAACATTTGTGCGCGTTCGTTGGCTCCGTATTTGTTTTTCATTGCTTTGGCCCAAATCTTTCGAGCGACGCGTCCAATCACTGCATATTCTGGGTCGACGCCATTGGAGAAAAAGAAAGACAGGTTCGGTCCGAATTTATTGATATCCATGCCTCGACTCAAATAGTATTCGACGTACGTAAAACCGTTGGACAATGTCAATGCCAATTGCGTAATCGGATTGGCTCCAGCTTCTGCAATATGATAACCTGAAATAGATACCGAGTAGAAGTTACGGACATTGTTTTCAATAAAATATTCCTGCACATCTCCCATCAACCGCAGCGCAAATTCCGTAGAGAAAATACAGGTGTTTTGTGCTTGGTCTTCCTTTAAAATATCTGCTTGAACCGTTCCCCTTACCTGGGCAATGGTTTTCATTTTTATAGTATCATACACGTCCTCTGGCAAGACTTTGTCGCCAGTAACTCCTAATAACATCAATCCCAATCCATCATGACCTACTGGCAATTCGCCATTGTACGACGGACGGATTTGTCCTTTATAGAGCTTTGTTATTTTATCTTCAACGTCTTTTTCCAAACCGTGCTCTTTGATGTACAATTCACATTGCTGATCAATGGCAGCATTCATAAAAAAGCCCAACAACATAGGCGCAGGACCGTTGATGGTCATGCTCACAGAGGTCATAACATTGGCCAAATCAAACCCGGAATATAACTTTTTGGCGTCGTCCAAACAACAGATAGACACACCTGCATTTCCGATTTTGCCGTAAATATCTGGTCGCAAATCGGGGTCATTTCCATAGAGTGTCACGCTATCAAACGCCGTGGATAAGCGCTTGGCTGGTAAACCCATGCTCACATAATGAAAACGACGATTGGTACGTTCCGGTCCGCCTTCGCCAGCAAACATACGTGCCGGATCTTCTCCTGTTCGTTTGAATGGATATAAGCCTGAAGTGAATGGAAATTCGCCTGGCACATTTTCTTGCAATGTCCAACGTAAAATGTCACCCCATGCTTGGTACTTTGGAAGCGCAACTTTAGGGATTTGTGAGTGCGATAAGGACTCGGTATGTGTTTCAATTTTTATCTCGTTATCCCGAACTTTAAAGGAATAAATAGGATTCTTATAGCGATTGACTTTTTCATCCCAACCTGTAATCACTTCCCAATTGTAAGGGTCGAGGTTGAGTTTTACCCGGTCGAATTCGCCAATCAAAAGTTTGACAAAGTTCTCGTCTGCGCTCCCACGGACAGAAGCTGAATCGACACCTGCTTTATCCAATTCTGGTGTCTTTCCTACTACAGATTCCAATGTTTTATAGATACCATAGAGTCTTTGAGCGACTTCCACTTGCTCATTGGCCGTTTTATCGTATGCTCGGTTACTTTCCGCGATTTCTGATAAGTAACGTGTTCTGGAAGGTGGAATGACAAAAATCTTCTCACTCATTTCATCCGAAATGGTAAAGGTGGATTTAAGGTCGGCGTCGGTTTTTTCGACAATCTTGTCCATAACCGCTTTATAGAGGGTATTCATTCCGGGATCGTTGAATTGTGAAGCGATCGTACCATACACTGGTAATTCATTAGGATCAACTTCCCATAACTGATGATTGCGCACATATTGTTTTTTCACATCACGCAAGGCATCCAACGAACCGCGCTTGTCAAATTTATTGACAGCTACCAAATCGGCAAAATCAAGCATGTCAATTTTTTCCAACTGAGTGGCAGCTCCAAACTCAGGCGTCATTACGTATAAGGAGACATCGCTATGTTCAATGATTTCGGTATCCGATTGTCCAATACCAGAAGTTTCTAAAATTATGAGGTCATATTCGGCTGCTTTTAAGACTTCGATGGCTTCATGCACATATTTAGACAAAGCCAAATTAGATTGACGGGTCGCCAAACTACGCATATACACGCGTGGATTATTGATGGCGTTCATTCGTATTCTGTCGCCCAATAAAGCACCTCCCGTTTTTCTTTTGGAAGGATCCACCGAAATCAGTCCGACGGTTTTCTCTGGGAAATCGATTAAAAAACGACGTACCAATTCGTCCACTAAAGAAGATTTTCCTGAACCACCGGTTCCCGTAATTCCTAGAACGGAAGCCTCTTTTCCCGTTTTCTCCAAAGGAGAAAAGCTTTTATCGAACTCATCATGATTGTTTTCTGCAAAGGAAATCAACCTAGCGATGGTATTTATTTTCTTTTCTTTAAGTCCTGATTGGACACTCTCCCCTTTGGGGAGAGCTGGAGTAGGGCTATCAGATTGTTTAACCAAATCATTTATCATCCCTTGAAGTCCGAGCTCTCTTCCATCATCTGGCGAATAAATTCGCGTAATGCCATAGGCCATCAATTCCTTGATTTCTTCTGGTAGAATCACACCACCGCCACCACCAAAAATCTTTATGTGTCCTGCGCCTTTTTCTTTCAACAGATCGTGCATGTATTTAAAATACTCATTGTGACCTCCTTGATAAGATGTCAATGCAATGGCATTGGCATCTTCCTGTATCGCAGTATTAACAACTTCCTCAACACTTCGATCATGGCCCAAATGGATGACCTCAACACCTGTAGATTGGATGATGCGGCGCATGATATTTATGGCTGCATCATGCCCATCAAAAAGTGAGGCTGCAGTAACGATTCGGACTTTATGTTTTGGCTTATAAGGTGCTACGGGTTCCATGGATTGCAATTATAATTTTGATGATACAAATTTACGGATTATTCAAAAATATAGCAGTGATAATTGGAAATGATTAATTGAAATATCGATTATGAGACAACAATTGCGAACTCTTCAAAAAATAAATAAACCCTCTTAAACTTCAGATCCATAGATTTGATTGCGCATTGAAAGTCCATTTTGCCACGAATACAAGAATATTTTTATATAGCAAAAAACCTTATTTATTCGTGTATTCGTAGCCGATAATCGGTTTTTAGAACCATGAAAGGAGGATGGACTAAAGGTCATAGTTTTAACTATTTTTGAGACCAAAAAGTTTCTAATTCACATTCAATGGTGCTAAAGCATCTTGGAGCAATCGCTTTAAATCTGGTTGACTGTAATTTTGAATATAGGCTTTTTGAAGGTTTGACAAGAAATGTCTGAAGGTATTGGCGACTTCCTCCTCCTCATTCAACAATACTAATTGTTCTTGCCAAATCGCAAACAATTCATTTAAAATATGCTGATTGCTTTCATAGTTTAAGCCCATTTGATAAAACAAACTTTTGGAATAGCTCTTAAAGAATAAAGGCATTTCTACCAATTTTAAAAAGAGCAATCGGGTTTCATTTTTTAAATCACTTATTCTATTGATTACCTTAAAATGAAAATCGTTATCAGAAACATGGTTCTCCGCTACGAACAATAAAAAGGTATCGGCAATCAATTTATGTTGGTCTATAATAGAATGGTAATACACATCCAATCCGAGATTGGTATTGATGACCATCAAATGATTGTTGATCAATGGTTTTAAAAAGGAACCAAATGCCTCTTGCTGAAGATGGCCCAATAGCAATTGTTTTTTGTGACCCGTGCTTCTAATGCTTACCAATTTTAAAAAGTCGGATTCCAAATGATGCGATATTTATGGTTGTTGTCAATTTTTAAAAGTAATAAAATTTTAGATTTAACAGGGTTTCCAAAATCAATTGTTTAAATATTCGCATTCATAAGACCAATATCGATCAAATACAACTATCCTTTCGTATTTTTGGTATAAAACAATAACCTATGAAAAAGATAGCGATTATTCTCCTCACACTACTGACTTTAAATTCGTGTGCCGAATTGCAACAAGTAGTAAATAGTCTGCCACAGGATGGCATTTTGAGTAATGCAGATATGGCTGCTGGCTTAAGGCAAGCACTGGATTTTGGAATTGAAAAACAAGTAACAAAACTGACACAACCGGACGGTTTTTACAAAAACGAATTGGTAAAAATCCTTTTGCCAGCCGAACTTCAAAAAGTGGACAAAGGTCTGCGCGATATCGGATTGGGAAATTTGGCTGACCAAGGCTTGAAAGTATTGAACCGAGCTGCCGAAGATGCCGTGAAAGAAGCGACACCCATTTTTGTCAATGCCGTAAAAGAGATCACCTTTACAGATGCCAAGAACATCCTTTTAGGTCCAAATGATGCAGCTACACAATATTTGAGCAGTAAAACCCAAACGGCTCTATATGCAAAATTCCAACCTGTAATCAATAACTCGTTTGCAAAAGTTGGCGCTGACCAAATTTGGACAAACATTATCAATAGATACAACGCAATTCCATTTACAACGGATGTTAACCCAGATTTGACGAATTATGTTACAGGAGAAGCTCTAAAGGGCGTTTATGCCATGATTGCCGTTGAGGAAAAGGAAATACGCACCAAAGTATCTTCAAGAACCACAGATTTATTGCGTAGGGTTTTTGGCGCACAGGATTAAAAAATTATGGGTAAGCTATTGTTAATCCAAAGCTAATGTTTAGATAACATTGCCTATGTCTAAAAATCGCATATTTGTAATGCAATAAAAGAGAATCATATTCATCTTTAATTTGGATTAGCAAGAGTTAGTTTAGAATCGACCCACTACTTCGGGTCGATTTTTTTTATGAACAAATTTGTCTTTTAACTTGTTAGATTAGAATATTTTAGATAAATTTAAAATTACTTTTTTTTGATGCTTCAAAACCATTTTAAAAAAGTATAAATCGAACCAATTATAGCCGATTGTATCCTGCCTCTTTTTTAAGATTTGATACTTTAAATATTTGTCGCTGATGAAAACATTGACTGAAATAAAAGAGAATCAGCTGAAACTGCAAGTACGCTATAAGCAACTTATTGAGCAAGCTTATAATTTTCGCCAAACCGATTCCGCATTAAGTGACTTATCAGAATTCAAAGCCATAAAATTACTATACAAGCTCAATCAGCTTAAGTTTCTGAACCGAGAGACTTTAAAGCAACATACAGAGTAAAATTATCATAATTTTAACGTAATTTTTTAAACTAAAAGCGACTATAAATTCGTACTTATAGTCTAACACTTATTTATTATGAATCCACATTTTTGTAAAGTAGGAAAAACAACACTAGGTTTTAGTGATGTTTTGAATTTAAAGGAATTGGAGCACAACTATCTCCGATTTATTGAAGAAGCGTATAATCTAATTCAAACGGATGCTGGCTTGAGTGATTTTTTATACCATGAAGCGTCTAAATTGAAGAAAATTATTTTCAATTTGAAACATTCGAATTCAAATGATGTCGATGCAGCGATTTAAAATAATCGAAGGCCTTAAGAAGGCGTGTACCATACCAGGAAAAAGCTTCGCCATCGACAACTAATATTTTCGCATGAGGAAAGTAATTCTTCATCATTTCCCTATGTTTTTCCTTGAACGGAAAAGGTTCGCTTGACAATAATACCACCTCTACAGTTTTATATTTCCCTTCAATTAATTCAATTTCAGGATACCGTTCTAAATGCCCATAATAGTTATCAAAATTATTCATGCGTAACAAGTCATCAATAAAAGTTCCTTTTGCGGCCACCATCCATGGTTTTTTCCAAATAAAATAGGCTGTTTTTAAATTTGGTTGCTTCCTGATAAAATCTTTAAAATCTTCACGTTTTCCTTCAATATTTGAAATGATCTCTTGCGCTTTTTCTTCCTTATAAAATAGCTTTCCATACATAAAAATCAATTCCAAACAATCGTCAATGGTATAAATATCGCTGATATGAACAGGCGCTATTTTTTCCAACTGCTGAATCATTTCCAAGGTGTTCTCTTCCTTGTTGCAAAAAATAATATCCGGAGCCAATGCTTTTATCTTATCATAATGCACATCTTTGGTACCACCAACAATCGCTTTTTCCTTTTTTAAATGCTTGGGATGCACACAGAATTTTGTGATGCCAACAAGCGAACCTTTCAATCCCATATCACACAACAATTCGGTTTGGGAAGGCACTAAAGAGACAATCCGTTTTGGGGAATCCTTTAGAATCAATTGTCTATATAATTGGTCTTCGATATTCATGGATTGGTTTTGGTATCCAGCGGTTTTAAGGACTTTTTACTTTATATTCTTGAGTATGGCTGCCATTTCCCCCTGAAGTTCCTTCGCTTTTTGCTCGGCTGCTTCGGCAAAATATTCGGTATCTGAAGCATAGATAATCCCACGTGATGAATTGACCAGCAATCCAACATTGGCATTCATTCCATACTTACAAACATCCTGAAGGCTTCCACCCTGCGCACCGACGCCAGGCACCAATAAAAAGCTGTCTGGAATTAATTTTCTAACCTGTTTTAAATAGGATGCTTTTGTTGCACCTATCACATACATGAGATTTTTGGAGTTCTTCCAAGTTTTGGAGGCCTTGATGACTTCCATGTATAAAAACTGACGGTTCACCTTTTTGGTCTGAAAATCAAATGCACCTTTATTGGATGTCAAAGCCAATAGAATTGTATGTTTATTTTTAACTGCCAGAAACGGCTCTACGGAATCTTTTCCCATATATGGAGCAACAGTGATGCTGTCAAAATCCAAATCCTCTAAAAAGGCTTTGGCATACATGGCACTCGTATTGCCAATATCGCCACGTTTGGCATCGGCGATGGTAAATATTTCCGGATGCATCACGTTGAGATACATCATCGTTTTTTCGAGTGCTTTCCAGCCATTTAGTCCTTGGGCTTCGTAAAATGCCAAATTGGGTTTATAAGCAACTGCCAAATGATGGGTCGCATCGATGATGGCTTTGTTGAAGGCGAAAATTGGATCCTCGTCGTTTAATAGATGTTTTGGTATTTTGTTGATATCGACATCCAATCCGATACAGAGAAAGGATTGTTTTTTTTTGATTTGTTTGATAAGTTGTTGTGTGGTCAACTTGCTAGGATTTTTAAATTAGTTGTAAAATAAAAAATATTTGCTATCAAAAAAGCCTCAAAAAGAGGCTCAAGTATTTAGATTAAATCGGTATTGGTTTTCAATAATTCGGTATTTTCTGCCAGCATCAATTCGTCTAATATTTTCTGAATGTCGCCATTCATGATATTGCCCAAATCATAAAGCGTCAGTCCAATTCTATGATCGGTGACGCGTCCTTGCGAATAATTGTAGGTTCTGATTTTTGCACTTCGATCGCCAGTTGACACCATGCTTTTTCGTTTTTCGGAATCCGCCGCCAATTTCTTCTCCAATTCTCTTTCGTATAAACGCGAACGTAATACTTTCAAGGCTTTTTCAAGGTTTTTGTGTGATGACTTTTGATCTTGGCAACTTACAATCAACCCTGTAGGTTCGTGATGCAACTTGATGGCAGAATAGGTCGTATTCACACTTTGTCCACCAGGACCTGTGGACGTGGTGCGCTCAATCCGAACTTCAGACATATCCAATTCGTAATCAAATTCTTCCGCTTCAGGCAATACAATAACCGTTGCCGCACTGGTATGCACCCGACCCTGCGTTTCTGTCTGTGGCACACGCTGCACACGGTGCACACCGGCTTCAAATTTTAGGGTTCCGTAAACATCCTCTCCATTGACTTCAAAAATCATTTCTTTAAAACCTCCAGAGGTGCCTTCATTAAAATCGACGACCTCAATTTTCCAACCTTTATTTTCGCAATATTTGGTGTACATTCTGTATAAATCACCAGCAAAAATACTGGCTTCATCACCTCCGGTACCCGCACGAAGTTCAACGACTGCATTTTTAGAATCTTCAGGATTTTTAGGAATTAGCAAAAACTTGATTTCTTCTTCAATCTTCGGGAGTTGTTCCTTGGCTTCATCATATTGCATTTTGGCCATCTCCACCATTTCGGCATCGCCTCCTTCGTTGATGATTGCTTCGGCCTCTTCAAGATTGTTCAAAACAGATTTGTATTCAGACCCTTTATCAACCAGTATTTTTAAATCTTTATATTCTTTGTTCAAAGCAATATACCGTTTTTGATCGCTCATAACATTAGGTTGAATGATCAAATCATTGATCTCGTCAAAACGCTGCTTTATAATTTGTAATTTCTCTAACATTTATGTTTCTGAATTGTGATGCAAAAATACAATTATTTATACCAAAGAATAAAGAGGGCTTTACTTTTTAGGATGAAGAATATTAATTCCAATAAAAGGAGAAGATTATTGATATAGATCCAAATATGGAATTGAAAATGGATGTAATCTAAAAATATCTACAGTTAATTACATTTTATATTCTAGGAAGTAATTTTGTCCGTTAAACATTTTTTTTACAGAAGAAATCGCACAATTTTGGGTCAAAACAAACTCATTACAAAATATAACCTTACTTATAAGAATTTTTTAAATGATAACGATATCTTTATAAGTCAATTAAATTAAGTCTTCATTCTTGGTTCTTGCAGTTACGCCAAAGGCGGAACGATCTTGTTTCTTTAACGTACACTAATGATTAGGAATACTCAAACGTCCCAAACTCACTTTTAATCGTGAGCTTCTTGTGACTAGAAACCTCAACCCTACCAACAATTTGAGCTTCAACTTGAAATGATTCCGAAATTAAAATAATATCTTTAGCTATTTCAGGAGACACATACAATTCCATGCGATGACCGCAATTAAACACTTGATACATTTCTTTCCAATCGGTTTTTGATTGTTCTTGTATTAACTTGAATAATGGCGGAATGGGAAATAAATTGTCCTTTATTACATGTAGATCGTCAATAAAATGAAGGATTTTAGTTTGTGCGCCGCCGCTGCAATGCACGATACCATGTATATTGGATGCCTTATATTTTGAAAGTATCTTTTTTATGATTGGTGCGTAGGTTCTGGTAGGAGACAATACGAGCTTGCCAGCATCAATTGGGGAATCTTCGACACTATCTGTCAATTTCATGTTACCGGAATAAACTAAATCCTTTGGGACAGCAGCATCGTAACTTTCTGGAAATTTTTCAGCCAAATACTTATGAAACACGTCGTGTCGTGCAGATGTTAAACCATTACTACCCATACCGCCGTTATACTCCTTTTCGTAAGAGGCTTGTCCACTTGATGACAATCCTACAATAAGATCACCGGCTTTTATATTAGCATTATCGATGACGTCCGTTCGTTTAATTCGTGCGGTCACAGTAGAATCCACAATGATTGTCCTAACCAAATCCCCAACATCTGCAGTTTCGCCGCCGGTGGAATGAATCGTTACACCAAATGATCGCAATTCATCAATCAACTCCTCCGTTCCTTGGATGATAGCTGCAATCACTTCCCCTGAAATCAAATTTTTATTTCTGCCAATAGTGGATGACAACATAATATGATCGGTTGCGCCAACACATAGTAAATCGTCGATATTCATGATCAACGCATCTTGAGCAATGCCTTTCCAAACTGAAATATCGCCTGTTTCCTTCCAATACATATAGGCCAGTGATGACTTTGTGCCTGCACCATCTGCATGCATAATAAGACAATAATCCTTATCATTAGTCAAATAATCGGGAACGATTTTGCAAAACGCTTTTGGGAATAAGCCTTTATCGATGTTTTTGATTGCTTGATGTACATCTTCCTTGGAAGCCGAAACACCTCGCTGTGCATATCGTTTACTTGTATTTTCGCTCATAACTTTGGTTATCCTGCAAAAATAGGCATAGAAAATTAGTTATCTAAAATAATTGGGTTAGAATTGATTGTGATTGGTTGGTTTTTGAGAATTTTACCTTTCTTTTTCGCTCCACCACAATATTAGTTTAAACCGATCCTAAAGTAAGTATCATCTGAACCTCCTGCAATCAAACCATCGAGCTCATCACTCATCACATAATTATAATCTGTATAGAGTTTTATTCCAATTCCTTCAATGGGTACGCATTCAATCTCAACTCCGTCTTGATATTTCATACTTGTTTGCTCAAAATAATTGGAGGCGTTATATCCAACTCCTGCAAATATAAAGGGTGAGAACTTATCGTGAGGATATAAGGTTGATTCTAAATTCAAATCAAAAGACATAAAACCTTCATTATAAATATCTTTTTAGACTAAATAAAATTTATTATAAATCACATTGACATTAAGATTTGGGATTAGGTAACGTATATAGCCCACATGAAAATACATCTCGAATTGAGGGTCAATTAAATCTCCATTGATAACTGCGGTTCCGACACCGATATCAAGAACATTGCTGCCTCTTAAATCGTAGAATGCTGTTTTTATTGACTTTTTAGATTCGGAGTTAGTTTGTGCTGTTAAGCTTGTATGAAACACTCCAATAAGCATACTAAAAGCAACTGTAATAAATATTGTTATGTTATAATCAATTTACTGTTAATTGTAACTTTTAATCAACTATAAAATTAAGTTCTTATTAAGGGAAAAGGTGGCGCAATATAATAAATTAATATAGAGCATATTATGCTTTTACGCAGTATTTGATTTATGCACAAATAAAAAAGACAAAAGAATTAATAGATTAACTCTTTTGTCTTTTATAGTTTTCAGGGCGAATCAAATAATTATTTGTCTATCTTAAAATCAATGTTTGTAATCTTTAAAAACTCAATTTTAAGCCTGAAAAACCTTGTCAACTCGTGTTACATTGTCTTGCGTTACTTTATCTTTTTTTATTTTGTGATTCTGTTGAGAAAACAGCAAAGTAGCAAAAGCCAAAGCCGCAAGGCTCATTAGTAATTTTTTCATTTTTCAAAGTATAGATTAATAGCGTTACAAATTTAATAAATTAACCTACTGAATTTTAAGCTTTAAAGACCTATTTTTTATATTTTCGATTACTTGTATAATATCCTTGGTGAAATGCAATATTTGGAATTCTATGTACGTCAGATTACGTATATAAAAAAGAAAATATTGCAATTGCCACTAAAAAAAGCCCCATAAAAATGGGGCTCATACAATACTTTAATCACGAGTTTACTTTGTAAATAGCAGCTCTCTGTATTTTGTTAATGGCCATAATTCGTCATCAACCAATAATTCCAGCTTATCACAATGGTATCGAATATCGTCAAAAATCGGTTTTACCTTGTGGCAATAATCGAGTGCTTTTTTCTCAATATCTTCAACCGTGTTTGCTTTTTTACGCTCGTTGATTAACTTGGTTACATTTGAATTAATGGATTCTATATGTTCCGAGATTTCTTCAATAAGATTCATTTGCTCTTTTGCAAATTTCTTAAAACCTGTTCCGTATATTTCTTTTAAACCTTTGACGTTTTCAATTAATATATTCTGATACTTTACTGCTGTTGGTACGATATGGTTACGCGCAATATCTCCAAGTACACGACCTTCAATTTGTATACGCAGCACATATTCTTCCATTTCGATTTCGTAACGCGCTTCCGATTCTACTTTATTCATGACACCAAGATCTTCAAACAGTGCTAAAGATTGTTTGGATATTTTGGCTTTAAGTGCTTCTGGCGTAGTTTTGTTATTGCTCAATCCGCGTTTTTTTGCTTCTTTATGCCAAGCATCACCATAGCCATTCCCTTCAAATAGAATATTTTTTGATTTTTTGATATACTCTCTTAATATATTGAAAATAGCATCATCCTTTTTCATGTCCTTTTTATCGATAAGCGCATCAACTTCCGATTTAAAATCAATCAATTGCTTTGCCACAATAGTATTTAATACAGTCATCGGACTAGCACAATTAGCTTTGGAACCAACCGCTCTAAATTCGAATTTATTCCCCGTAAATGCAAAAGGTGAGGTTCTGTTTCTATCTGTGTTATCTAGCAATACATCCGGAATTTTACCAACTACATTTAGCTTAAGATCTGTTTTTTCTTCAGGCGATAATTTGCCATTAGTGACATTCTCAAGTTCATTTAAAACTCGTGTCAATTGCTCGCCAATAAATACCGAGATAATTGCTGGAGGTGCCTCGTTAGCTCCCAATCGATGATCATTACTGGCTGACGCGATTGCGGCACGCAACAATTCCTCATGCTCATGAACCGCCTTGATAGTATTGATGAAAAAGGTTAAAAACTGAAGATTGCTCATTGGCGTTTTGCCAGGCCCCAATAGGTTGACTCCTGTATCTGTACTCAAACTCCAGTTGTTATGTTTTCCGGAACCATTGACTCCTGCAAATGGTTTTTCGTGGAACAATACTTTAAAGTGATGACGATCGGCAATTTTGTCCATAACGTCCATTAACAAGGAATTATGGTCGACAGCTAGGTTGGCTTCATCATAAATAGGTGCCAACTCAAATTGGTTAGGTGCCACTTCATTATGCCTTGTTTTCACAGGAATCCCTAGAAGCATGCATTCGGTTTCCAAATCTCTCATATAAGCCAAAGCCCTGTTGGGAATGGACCCAAAATAATGATCATCCAATTGTTGGCCTTTTGCTGGTGAGTGCCCTAGCAATGTTCTGCCTGTCAAAACTATATCTGGTCTTGAGTTTGCCAAAGAGCTATCTATTAAAAAATATTCTTGTTCCCATCCTAGGGATGCGTTTACTTTTTTTACATTTTTATCAAAATATTTGCACACCGCTACCGCGGCAGTATCAACGGCCTGTAAGGCTCTCAATAATGGTGTTTTATAATCGAGGGCTTCACCTGTATAGGCAACGAAAACTGTTGGTATGCATAATGTAGTTCCATAAATAAATGCTGGGGATGTTGGATCCCAAGCCGTGTAACCACGTGCTTCAAAGGTATTTCTAATCCCTCCATTCGGAAAACTTGAGGCATCTGGCTCTTGTTGCACCAATTGGCTGCCGCCAAATTTCTCAATTGCCAAACCGTTGCCGATGGTTTCAAAAAACGCATCATGCTTTTCGGCGGTTGCACCGGTCAATGGTTGAAACCAATGTGTGTAGTGTGTTGCACCTTTGGAAATTGCCCATTCCTTCATTCCAGTAGAAATATGATCTGCCACGATACGATCTATTTTTGTTCCGTGCTGATTGGCGTCCATGACGCTGTTGTAAGCTTCCTTTGTCAGATATTGACGCATTGTGGCTTCGTTAAATACATTAGATCCGAAAATTGCTGAACGACGTTCTTTTTCCTCAATATGAAGTGGTTTGTGATTTAGCGACTCTTTAATGGCGTGAAAGCGTAATGTTGACATAAAATTAAATTTTTACAGTTAAATATGCCGCGAAAATACGAAATTCATAATAAACTACCAATGTACCCTACAAAAAATAGGGTATTAATAAATGTTAATAACATTTTACATAATATAACCCCATTTTTTTTGACCTAAACTAAAAATAAATAATATTTGCACATTCAATATTTAAAAATATTATAAATGAGCAAATCTAAATTAGAATACATTTGGTTGGATGGTTATTACCCAACTCAAAACATGCGAAGCAAAACTAAAATAGAAGAGAATTTTAGTGGAAAATTAGAAGACTGTCCTATTTGGTCTTTTGATGGTAGTTCAACACGACAAGCAGAAGGAGGTTCTTCGGATTGTTTATTAAAACCAGTTGCTATTTATCCTGATCCAGCGCGTAAAAATGGATTTTTAGTGATGAATGAAGTTTTAAAGCCTGACGGCACACCACATGTCTCTAATGGTAGAGCTACTATCGATGATGACGATAATGACTTCTGGTTCGGATTTGAGCAAGAGTATTTTATTATGGATTCAAAAACCCTATTACCTTTAGGTTTTCCAATTGGCGGTTATCCTGCTCCTCAAGGCTTATATTATTGTTCGGTTGGCGGCCGCAATACACACGGTAGAGAATTAGTAGAGAGACATGCCGATTTATGCATCGCCGCAGGCTTAAATTTTGAGGGTATTAATCAGGAGGTTGCTTCTGGTCAATGGGAATTCCAATTATTTGCAAAAGGTGCCAAAAAGGCTGGTGATGAGATTTGGATAGCACGTTATCTACTCGATCGATTGACAGAAGATTACGGATATTATATTGATTACCATCCAAAACCTTTAGGAAAAGACATGGATTGGAATGGCTCGGGTATGCATGCGAATTTCTCCAATAATGTATTAAGAACATGTGGTTCTAAAGAAACCTATGAAAAAATATGCGAGGCCTTTAGGCCTGTAGTCGAAGAACATATTGCCGTTTACGGAGAGTTTAATGACCAACGATTGACAGGTAAACACGAGACAGCTTCTATACACGATTTTAGTTATGGTATTTCAGATCGTGGTGCATCTATCAGAATTCCTATCATTACTGTAGAGAAAGGCTGGAAAGGTTGGTTGGAAGATCGCCGTCCTGCCTCAAATGGAGATCCTTATAAAATTGCTGGTAGAATTGTTAAAACAGTGAAGTCAGCAAATATCAGTTAAATCCAAAATTGTTCATAGTAAAAGTGCCTATGTCTTTTAGATATAGGCACTTTTCATTGATAGCTAAAGTCCTTTAGAAATTTTAAAGATCACCAGTAAAAGCCAAAACTATAAAAAGCAAGTAAGCTGCTAATAAAATGAAGCCCTTAGCCCTACCTATTTCCAACTTGCGCGGAATGAAGACCAGCGGAATAAGTATGGCGGCAAAGGCCAACATCCATATCATATCATTACCCAAAATCATTAAATTGTTTACTGCAATAGGTTGAATCATTGCCGTAATTCCCAAAACACAAGCAATATTAAAAATATTGGAACCAATCAAATTGCCCAAAGAAATAGCCTTTTCCTTTTTTAAGGCTGCAATGACAGA
This sequence comes from Aquaticitalea sp., assembly GCA_041748695.1. GTDB lineage: Bacteria > Bacteroidota > Bacteroidia > Flavobacteriales > Flavobacteriaceae > JBPOFM01. The sequence continues at coordinate 26,105 of JBGTCT010000059.1, forward strand.
AGCTGCCAATTCAGGAACGCTCGTGCCGACCGCTACCATGGTTACCGAAATAACCCTTTCGCTTACTCCTAATGACAATGCCATTTCTATGGCACCTTTTACCAACCATTCACTGCCAAAATAGAGTGCCGCCGCACCAACCAGCAACCAAATAATAATTTTAAATCCTGATGTCACTTTGAGGTTTTCATCTAAATCTTCAACCACAACGTCTGGATTATTACTTGAACGCTTTATCAATATATATAGGAATACAATAAGCGATACAAAGAGCGCTAAGCCTTCCGTGAAATCCAAAACATTGCCACTTTGTAGCATAAAGTAGAGCACAATTGAGAGAAGCATCATCATTGGCCAATTAATTTTATAAAAACTACTATCAATGACCAATGGCGAAATAATCGCGGTAATGCCCAACACCAAACCAATGTTTGCTATGTTAGAACCTATCACATTTCCTAAAGCTATGTCTGCAGAGCCGACAAGAGCTGCCTGGAGACTCACCAAAAGCTCCGGCGCAGATGTAGCAAATGATACCACGGTCATACCAATAACCAATTTTGAAATATTAAATTTTAAAGACAGCGCAACTGAAGACCGCACCAGAAACTCACCTCCTACTACCAGTAGAACCAATCCTAAAAGTACCCAAAGCAAACTCATATAGAAATTTTTTTTACGAAGATACTATTTCAATTTATTTTAAAGTGAAAACTTAAATTTTAGTTAATTAACTGTATAAATAGTTGTATAACTACAAAAATAGTTATATGTTTGAATTATATATAACTTCTTATTCAAAAACCATTCAATGCAGAAACTAACAAACAAGGAAGAAGAAATCATGCACATCCTTTGGAAACTGGAACGCGCCTTTGTGAAGGACGTTCTTGCCGAAATTGAGGAAGACAAGCCACATTACAACACACTCTCCACCATCATTAGAAACCTGGAAGAAAAAGGCTATGTTGGTTACAATGCCTATGGAAAAACACATCAATATTTTCCGCTGGTCACTAAAGAAGCTTACAAAAAAAAATTTATGACCACGGCAATCGAGCATTATTTCAATAATTCCTATAAGAATGTGGTATCGTTTTTTGCCAAGGAAGAAAAAATAAGTGTAGAAGATCTTAAAGAAATCATTGCCATCATGGAAACCAAAAAACAATAGCTCATGGAATTTTTACTCAAGTCATCGGCTGTCATCGCCATAATTTATATTTGCTACAAACTGTTGTTGCAGAAGGAAACATTTTTTGCTAGCAATCGTTGGTTTTTGCTTTCGGGTTTGGTGGCTTCCGTTGTCATTCCCATTATTAGTATTCCCGTTTATGCTGAAATTGTTCCAATTGCAATTCCTGAAGCTTTTATCCAGCAAGATATCAACACCATGCAACCTCCAACAGAAAGTGCTTTTGATTGGATGACATTAATTCCGTGGATCTATGGAATTGGGCTTGCCATCTTTTTAGGGAAATTGGCTTTGGAATTGATTTCGCTATTCATTTTAATAAGGAAGCATCCTGTAAAAAATGACAATTCATTCAGATATATTGAAAGTGAAACCGTACCAGCTCCCTTTTCGTTTTTTCATTGGATTTTTTACAACCCGAAACAATTTGACAACGCCGAATTGCAACTCGTCATGAACCATGAAAAAGTCCATGTTAGGCAATTTCATACCTTGGACGTCATTTGTGCCCAATTGGCCTGTGCCATTTTGTGGTTTAATCCATTGATATGGATGTACAAAAAGGCATTGCAACAAAACCTGGAATTTATTGCCGATCAGGAAGCGCAAAGCATTGCAATTTGCGAAAAGAGCTATCAAAATCTCCTATTGAAATCCAGTATTTCCCATCAAGAATTGGCATTGGCCAATAATTTTTATAATTCATTAATCAAAAAACGAATCGTTATGTTACACAAATCAAAATCAAATAAATTGAATGCCTGGAAATACAGTTTGGTGCTTCCGTTATTAATCGCATTTGTATTCCATTTTAATACTGAAATTATTGCACAAACTCCAAAAAACACATCTGAAGAGGTCACTAAAATTGGTCAGAATATTTTAAAATTTATCATTTCCGAAGACACCAAGGACACACAGTTGGAACGCATCAAAAAAAGCCTAGCCGAAAAGGATGTCAGTATTACTTTTAATAATTTAAATAGAAATTCCAAGGATCAAATCATAGCGATTAGCATCGACTACGAGTCTAAAATCTCAAAAGGAAATCATTTTGTCAACTCTGAAAACCCCATCAACCCAATTGAAATCTCTTTAAATGTTGACGAACACAATTTATCGATAGGTCAGGCATCTTCAAAATTGTCTCAATCCTTTGAAATCATCAAGGAAGATGGCGAAACCAAACTCCAAAAATCTAGAGGGACCAATGAGGAAGGTGATGACATTCTGAACATAAAAGAAAGTAAGGAGAGCAAAACCACAAAAGACAGTATATATATTAGAAAGGATGTCAAAAAAATCGTCTTGACAAATGAGGAAGGCAATGAAATTCCAATCAATGCCAGTGAAAACGGAAATAATGTTTACCGTTATACAACACAAAATGGCAATCAACCCTTAATGATTGTTGATGGGAAAGAAATTTCTGTTGAAATGGTCGAACCAATTGATCCCAATAATATAGAAAGTGTGACGGTATTGAGAGACCGTAAGCAAACGCAAAGGTATGGGGAAAAAGGAAAGAATGGTGTAATTATCATCACAACTAAAAGCCCCTTCACTTTTAGCGTTGATGATAAAACTATTAAGGTAGAAAGAAATCAAAATAATCCTTGGAAAATAGGAGAAGTAGAGGTTACTTCCCTTGTTTATGTTGATGATGACGGGTCCAAATCTTCTTCTTTTTATATTTCAAAAATTACTCCTGACAGTCAAATGGACCTTTATAAATCGTCTTTGAAAAAAGAGAATGTCGATGTTAAGTTCTCAAAACTAAAGCGTAATAGTAAGGGAGAAATCACAAGCATCAAAATCACTTTAAAGAATGATGACGGACAACAAACAAGTGCTACATATGAAGATACTGAAGGGATAGGAACGGTTATTTTTGGAACCAAGGACAAAAAGTTGTTTGTGCAATCAAAAAACTAAATATCTCGAGCTAAAAACAAAAAAGCCCAAATCTTCAATTGATTTGGGCTTATTTTGTTGTTTTAATTAACTGTTTGCTAAAGGTCTAGGTATGAGCATTTGCGTTGGTTGACACTAAATTTTGTAAGTACGCACCAAACTGAAAATCCTCTCGGATTTTTAGAAGTAGGTGAGATCAAACAATTTCTTACTGCAATTGCCAGTAGTGCTTATTTCCCAATGGGCTTAAATTTGCTTTCCTGAATTTTTGTTTCAATATAGGTCTTTAATTCCTCTAAAGTCATATTTTGGGTTTCAGCACTTATTTTGTCCCGTATGTCACGCATCATTTTTACTGCGTCGAATGTTTTTTCTTTTTTAATCGTTTTCATATTTTCTCAAATCTTTTGGACTTCTAATTTCTATCATTTGGTAGCCTAATTTTAGGTTGACCGAATTATACCCTTTTATTCTGTCCAAGTTTACTATATGTCTAAAATTCCAGCTTGCCAAAACGTCAACTTTGTTGATTGTTGCCAATGCAATGTGTCTGCAATCCTCGATACTTGTTTTTCCGACTACTTTTTCGGCGATATATTTGTTCGCAAGACTGACCGATTCTTTATTCAGTTCAATCCGCTCAAATTTGTCTGATGAATATTTATGCAATAGATTCCTTACTTTTTCAGGAGCATTATTTAATTCCAAATCGAGTAAGTCCGAAACAACAAATACAATTTCATTATTTTCCAATCTATCAAACAGAGCAAGAGTCGCTTCTTTAAATTCTTCGTCAAAATATCCTCCAACGTCTGAAGTATCAATGTAAATTCTTTGTTTCATTAAATCCGTTTTACTACTTCAAATTTACGAAAAAAGTACTAGGATTAATTCAAGCAATAGTTTTAGTAACGAAGCTGCTAGCCAATGATTCTACTTAACCATTATTTTCTTGGTCAATATTTTCCCTTCCGAAGTCATTCTCAACACATACATCCCACTTGACAGATTAAGATCAAAAGAAGTGTTTCCACTAATTTGATGATTGGAAAGTTGTCTGCCTTCCAATGAAAACACATCAATGGTGGTTGATTCCGTTACACCTGAAAAGTAGATTCTTTTAGCCGTGGGATTTGGATACACGGTAATTGTCATTTCATTTGCCTCATTCACCTTTAACAATTGATTCCAAGTATCACCCACCTTATTTCCCCAAATATATTCCACCAAATCGGGGTGATCGATCAGTGGGTTTCTGTTGAATTGCCATGTGTAAACCACGTTGTTTCGGTTCATTTCAAAATCATCGGGTGGATCATTTCTGTGCCAATCCAAAAGTGTGGCCAAATCTCCCAATTCGCCAACGGTTCCTTCAGGAAAACCATTCACGATTGCCAAACCGTTATATCGCAAGGCCAAGAACATAACACTTCGCGCTACATCTCCCTTAAAACCTCCCAGAGTTCCCGTAGGTCCATTATATTGACCATAATGCTGATTTCCTCTGCTACTGTTTTCTGGTCCGTCTACCGCACGAAGCGCATGTGCATCAGAATTGCCATGACGAAGCGAATCGGCAGTTGTATTCCAGAACACATTCTTGCCGTCGATAATTTCATCTAAATCAATACTGTTAAAACCACCACGGGAACGCGGATAGGTGTGTTCCCTGTTCCATTTACCGATACTGCTTGAAGTGATTTGAAAATCCAATTTTGGTCTTCCTATTTCTTTATAAACCAACCAAACCTCATTGCTGTTTTCAGGATTTTGATCGGCTTCTTTTATTATTTCAATGACGTCATTGTAAGTCTGTGCCCTAACGACACCTTCCTCGGCAATTAGATCCTGAATGGCTTGTCTCAATGCTGCATGTGACAATCCGTCTAGGCTATCATAATAACTGTTTGGTTGTGTCGATTCCACAATTCCGTAGGTTGGATTGATAGGTGTACCATAGGCTGCGATTGTAAAATCGTTATCGACAACACGGATTCGTAAATTATTATTTAAAGAATTGTAAGTTGGTGGCAACCCAGATAATCGAATTACCATTTCTTCATCACCTTCATCTAAGGCATCATCTATTAAAGTAATTGTTGTGGTTGCTGTATTGGAACCATTCGGAATTGTAATCGATGTGTTTCCTGTGTAGTCGGAAGTATCAAAAGTTCCATTGTTTAGTCCAATTGTAAAATTAAGATCTGATGTGACGGTTTGTTCAGACGTAAAAACAATGTCAAAAGTTTCACCTTCATTATACATGGTTTGTGTCAACGTCATTAAAATACCGTTGAGCACAATCCCTGATCCATCGTTGAGTTGGCGAGGCGTCGGAGTAGCGACAATATAACCAATATCATTGTTGCCATTATCCAATTGAATGGAATTTGTATTGTTGGCAGGTCCTTCTGCGATAATTTGGATAGTGGGGTCAAATTCTGAAAAAATTGCAAGCAAGCCTTGCCCATCGGTATCACTAGTTCTTTTATAAAGTAGAACATCAATCAATGTTTCATCGACATAGGCGACGGTAGGCTCCTCAAAATCGAGATCATCTGCTTGGTAAATGGCGACAGCGTCGGCTCCATTCTGAATTAAATTTTGGGGGATAAGATATTGAGGAAAAGGAGATACTGTAGAACTTCCGATTAGCAACAATCCGTTGATGTCAGTCTCATAACCATCAAGATCGAGGGCCAAATAACTCATGTTAGCACCAGTATTGGAACCATTGAAAAATACAACAACATACCCATCCAATGGAAAATTTGGTGTTTGAGATTTTATTTCGACAAATTCCTTATCGTCAACACCTGGTGTATCAGAATCCAATTCATTAATTACTAAAACCTGGCCAAGGGCAAGTTCGGAACATAATAAAAGTATAATTAGGGTAATTATTATTCTCATATCCAAAATTTTTTCAAATATAATTAACCCAACCTAGACCTAAAGATTTAGAGTTTATTAAATCATTAATTTAACATTTAGCCTTATCTTTTATTAACTTTACACTATGAAGCAAGCAGTTTTCAAATTTTTAGCCAAACTCAATAAAGCCATTTTGCCAAGTTATACCAAACGTAGATTAGACTTATCTAAAGCTACAAAATTCCAATTGGCTATTATTGGATGGCGTGTGTATGTGACTAAAAATGCTTTAGAATAGTTGAGTTGTTTCACCCCTGCACCCCTAAAGGGAAAAGAGATTTTAAAGAATCAAGATCGTTCCACCTTTGGCTGAAATACGAGAACCAAGAATCAAGATCAAGACCAAAGAAATTGAAGAAGTTAAATTGAAATTGAAGCTGAAGTTCAAATTGATCCCGATAACTATTAGAGAAGTTGAAATAAAACTGAACTTCCCTGATTAGAGTTGACCAATAATCTTTTAATCATATAAACTAACAACCAATTTATTACACAGAGATTCACAGAGCATAAAACTTAAATCCCAAATCCCAAAAATCGTAAATCGTAATTCACTATTCTAGCATCGAAGCGGTCTTGTATCATTATTTAAAATGCCTCATCCTTGAGATAGTTTATAAATGAATATCAATTCTTAAATTTATCTATTCCTTCTTTAAGCCATTCATAATATTCATCAGCATCTGGAGTGTAGCCAATGGGTTTAATAAGATTTTTTTCGTCATGACCCATCAGCACATAAAAAGGCTGTGTATTGGTTTCATAACGAATGGTTTGAAACTCACTCCATTTTTGTCCGATATACTTTAGTTTTTTACCCGGTCTTAATTTGGAATTTGTTATTTCGCTATCTGCAAGTTTCCTCTTATCATCCACATAAAGTGAAATCAATACAATATCATTTTTTAGACTGTTTAAAACTTGATCATCCACCCAAACGTTTTGCTCCATTTTTCGACAGTTGACACATGCCCATCCCGTGAAATCTATCATAACAGGTTTGCCAACGGTTTTTGCATAGGCCAGGCCTTTTTCATAATCATTAAAAGCCAAAATTTGATGAGGTGCCAATAAATGTGCGCCTTCTGGCAATTCGCGATCTGCTCTACCAATAATGCCGCCGCCAACTTTTGAATTACCAACACCATAAGGTGATTCAGCATAATCAAGTGGTGGTGGAAAAGCACTAATTAATTTAAGAGGAGCACCCCAAAGTCCGGGAACCATATAGATGGTGAAGGCCAACACCAATAAGCCCAAACTCAACCTTCCTACAGAAATATGTGTCAAAGGCGAATCGTGAGGCAGTTTGATTTTTCCGAACAAATAAAAGGCCAAGGCACCAAATACGGCAATCCAAATAGCGATAAAAACTTCACGCTCTAAAATATGGAGTTGCAATACCAAATCGGCTTGCGATAAAAATTTAAATGCCAATGCCAATTCCAGAAACCCTAAAACTACTTTTACGGTATTCAACCAACCACCAGATTTTGGTAAGGAATTTAACCATCCTGGAAAAGCAGCAAATAATGCAAACGGCAATGCAATGGCTAAAGAAAAGCCGAGCATTCCTACGATTGGTGCAATACCTCCTTTGGATGCAGCTTCAACCAGCAAGGTTCCAACGATGGGTCCTGTACATGAAAACGATACGATGGCCAAGGCAAGTGCCATAAAGAATATTCCCAACATTCCACCTCTGTCGGCCTGTCTATCAATTCGATTGACCCATTTATTTGGTAAAACGATCTCAAAAGCTCCCAAAAATGAAAATGCAAACACCAATAACAATAAAAAGAAAAAGATATTAAACCATACATTGGTAGCCAACGCATTTAAGGCATCAGATCCAAAAATTGCGGTCACGGCAGTTCCTAAAAGCACATAAATGACGATAATACTGATTGCATAAATGATGGCATTCTTAATACCTGCGGCCCTAGTTTTACTCTGTTTGGTAAAAAAACTCACGGTCATAGGAATCATCGGAAATACACAAGGCGTCAATAACGCGGCAAATCCTGATAAAAAGGCAATAATGAATATAGTCCACAAACCTTTGCTCTCGCCATCTGATTCTTGATCGTAGGTACTGGTATCTATTATCGTATTTGAAGTGACAGTTGGATCTTGTTTAGAACTTTCTGGAGCTTGAAAATTAATGCCACCTCCATCTGAACTGTTACTATTGGGAGCAACTGGGCTTCCATTTTTTAAATCAAAATTCAAATCAATATATGTTGGCGGAAGACAGCGTTCGTCATCACAAACCATAAATTCGACCTCACCTTTTACGATGGAAAGTTCTTGATTTAAAAGTTTGATTCGCTGTCTGAATTCTGCTTTTTTCTCAAAAAATTTGATTTGCATTCCAAAAACAGGATCGAAAATTGTTTTTCCTTTATCTTCAGAAATGGTTCCTGACAATTTATAATTCTTGTTGGATTCGAAAGTGAAGGTCGTTGGAATGGGACCATCTTCTGGCACATTTTGGGAGTATAGATGCCAGCTATCATCAATGACTGCATAGACAATAAGATCATATTCTGCATCCGATATTTTTTCTGTGGACGTGGACCATTTTACAGGCTCCAACACCTGACTTTGCCCAGATATGACAGAAATAAAAGCGACGAATAAGCTTATTAGTAATTGTTTCATATATAGATATCAATTTTTTCTTATGGTCATATGCAATCGCTGTAACTTCATTTGAATTTAAGCTTCCAAATCATGGCGATTTCATGCCACAAAATTAATTTTTTTATTTACAAAACCGGTTTCTATAGAAAAGATTACGATAACAATCACCCTTACGTCATTCTCAAGGGGATTTCTAAATATTTAAAACCACTATTAAACAGATTACAGAGACAAATTACCCGTGAGCTGCTTTAAGATAATTTCAGATAATTTTGCTTGATACTTTGCTTCACTCAACCGAAGTTTTGCATTGATATAATTGAGTTGAGCCGTCCTAAACTCAATGGTTGGTATTGTTCCTATTCTATACTTTGCCAAGGTGATGTTAAGATTTTCCTTGGCAATTTCCCCGTTGTTAGTTTCCAATTCTATCAAATCTAAATTGATGCGATAGGTTTGGAAGGCAGTAGATAATTGTGCTTTAATGGTTTGTGTTTGTTGTTCGATAGCAATGGTACTATTTTCAATTTGAATTTTTGCAATTTTCTCACTGCGATTCTGATTAGAACCGTCAAAGATATTCAATCGTGCGGCAAATCCATAATTCCAACCTTGTGCCGAATTTTGAGTGGCAAATCCTAAACTCGATTCTGAATCACTAAAATTATAACCCGTGTTGGCTGTAATCGTGGGAAAACGATCCCCTTTTACTTGCTTTAATTCCAGTTCGGCTATACGTTTGTTGATGAGTTGGGCCTGCAATTGTGGGTTTTGTTGTTCAGCTGAAGTTATTAAGTTAGCTAACTCTAAATTATCGGCAATCAACACCTCATCAACAACCTGAAATTCTGTGCTAGTGTCTCGTGCTAACAATTCGTTTAAACGTATTTTGCTATTTGCATACAGTTCTTTTTGCCGCAAGGCCAATGTTCTATCAGTATTCAAATCTACTTGAGCGTTGAGCACTTCCAATTTTGAAACCTTTCCGATACTAAACCTGTTGTCCGCTAACTCCACACGCTGTTGTGAAATTACCATAGTGCTATCCAATGCTGCTAATTGTTGTTGCTGTTGAACGAGTGCAAAATATGTAATCATGACATCACTGACCCTATTTAGGATGATCAATTGCAATTCTGCTTCTCCCAATTTTTCAATTTCCTTCAATTGATCGTAGCGGGCAAACATCCTGAATCCATCAAAAATTGTCCAATTAAGCCCAATACCGTAGCTGATGTTGCTATTTATGGCATTATCAAGTTCAATCTGGTTGCCATCGGAACGTGTTTGTGAAATGCTCTGTGTACTTCTGTCTGTATCTGCTGTTGCGGCTACCTGTGGAAGAATTCCGGCAAAACCAAGGCTTACAGAAGTTTTATCAATTTCCAGATCATTGCTTGCCAATCGAATTTCATAATTATTCTTAAGGGCAATTTCTACTGCCTCTTCCAAAGTCAGCAACTCTTGAGCCTTCATCTGAAAGCAGACGAACATTAGTATTATACCTATATAAATCTTCATGTTACTCCTTTGCATAGCTTTCGATATTTTCAAATTCTGGGCGGTGTTTTTTTTCTCTAGCCCACATCATATACATGGCAGGAATAATAAACAAGGTTAAAATAAGTGAAAACATGGTTCCTCCAATAATGACCACTCCCATTCCAATACGGCTTGTAGAAGCCGCCCCAAGGGACAACGCAATAGGCAACGCACCAAGTGCAATGGTCAAACTCGTCATAAGTATCGGTCGTAAACGTGATTCTGATGCTTTTAAAATGGCTTCATATTTGGGCAGGCCTTCTTCTCGAAGCTGATTTGCAAACTCTACGATTAAAATTCCATTCTTGGTTACTAAACCAATAAGCATGATAGTGCCTATTTGGCTGAAAATATTCCATGTTTGTCCAAATAACCAAAGGGAGAATAAAGCTCCCGCCACAGCCATCGGAACTGTAAGAATGATGATGAAAGGATCGATAAAACTTTCAAATTGTGCAGCAAGAATAAGGAAGATGAGCAATAATGCCAAACCGAACGCAAAAAGAGTATTGGAACTGCTTTCAACATAATCGCGCGATTCTCCACCTAAATCGGTAGTAAAGGAATCATCTAGAACTTTTTCTTTAATGGCCTCCATCGCATCAATACCATCATCCATACTCATGCCTGGTGAAAGACTTGCGGACACGGTTGCCGACATATATCTGTTGTTGTGATACAGTTGTGGAGGACTACTATGTTCTTCTGTAGTAACGAGATTATCCATTTGTATCAAAAGACCGTCTTCATTTTTCACGAACATTGATTTTAAATCCATTGGTGCATCGCGATCTTTTTTCTCAAATTGCCCGATGACTTGATATTGTTTGCCATTCATCATAAAGTATCCAAAACGCTGTCCGCTTAACGACAATTGCAAGGTTTGGGCAACATCGAGCACCGAGACGCCCAATGTTTTTGCTTTTTCGCGGTCGATGGTGACATAAATTTCAGGTTTGTTGAATTTAAGATCGACATCAGTATTTGAAAATGTTGGATTATTTTCAGCTGCTTCCATAAATTCTGGAATTTTTTCCTCCAATTTATCAAAGTTCGGCGCTTGAATGATGTATTGAATTGGCATGCCTCCTCGACGGTTGACAGCGATAGTTGGTGTTTCTGAGACACTCGATCTAGCATTTGAAAACTGCTTGGTCCATTTTGTTAGACCTTCAGCAATTTCTTTTTGAGAACGATCCCGCTCACTAGGATCCACTAGTGAAATAACAGCGCGACCACTATTTACAGACGATGAACCCCAACCTGGAGATGTAATTATCAAACTGACTTTCTTTTCAGGAATGGAATCGTTTATCAAATCAGTCATTTCAGTCATAAAACGATCCATATATTCGTAGGACGCTCCTTCTGGCGCGGTGACATTGACCCGAAGAGAATTACGATCGTCGTAAGGCGCTGTTTCTTTTTGAAGCAACGTATAAAAGAGACCTATCATAACAATACAAACCGCCAAAATTGGAAAACTCCACCATTTTTTATTAACAAACCTTCTTAAGGAATGGGCATAAGTAGTGTTCATTTTTACAAAGTACCGTTCGGTGACTTCATAAAATTTGGAGCGATGCTGTTTACCAGGTTTCATCAAATAGGCGTTCAGCATCGGGGTTAATGACAATGACACAAATGCCGATATGAGTACGGCTGCCCCAATTACAATTCCAAATTCCCTAAAGAGCCTACCCACAAATCCTTCCAAGAAAATAACAGGTAAAAATACTGCCGCCAATGTTATGGAAATTGAAATTACTGCAAAGAAAATCTCATTCGATCCTTTGATTGCGGCTTCGATAGGGCTCATTCCCTCTTCCACTTTTTTGTAAATGTTTTCGGTAACCACAATACCATCATCCACAACCAAGCCTGTTGCAAGCACAATGGCTAAAAGCGTGAGTACATTGATGGAAAAACCAAAAATCCACATAATAAAAAAGGTCGCAATCAATGACACCGGAATATCAATCAACGGACGAATTGCAATCGACCAATTTCTAAAAAATAGATAAATAACAAGGATAACGAGGATTATCGAAATGATGAGGGTTTCTACAACTTCGGTAATGGCACGCTTCACAAAAAGAGTGTCATCAATGACCACATTCAATGTGAAATCTTTTGGTAAATCTCTTTTGAGTTTTTCGAATTCTTCATAAAAAGCATCTGCAATGGCAACGTAATTAGCTCCTGGTTGAGGTATAATCGCCATAGCGATCATGGGTTGACCGGAATCACTCAACTTGGTTTCCATATTCTCGGCTTCCAAAGTCGCATTTCCAACATCACTAAAACGCACAACCTTATCCTCAGAGGACACAATAATTATATTATCGAATTCCTCTTGTGTTGAAAGATTCCCCACAGTTTTTACTGTCAATTCTGTATTGGCACCAGATAATTTTCCGGATGGCAACTCGACATTTTGAGATAGAAGAGCTTCCCTCACTTCGGCAACAGTCATACCATATGATGCCAGTTTTGCTGGATCTATCCAGAGACGCATCGCATATCTGCGCTGTCCCCAAATTTGAACGCTACTAACACCTGGAATTGTTTGAATACGCTGTGACAATACGTTATCGGCATAATCAGTAAGCTCTAAAATATTCTTGTTATCGCTTTGTACCGTCATGGATATAATAGGTCGCGAATCGGCATCCGCTTTTGAAACTACTGGTGGTGCATCGATATCCTGTGGTAAATTTCTAACAGCCTGCGACACCTTATCCCGTACGTCATTGGCGGCTTCCTCGAGATTTTTGTCAAGATTAAACTCGATACTAATATTGCTAGAGCCTTGAACACTAGAAGATGTTATGTTTCGAATTCCGTCAATGCCATTAATGGATTTTTCAAGAGGCTCTGTAATTTGAGATTCAATAATATCAGAATTGGCGCCTGTATAGCTTGTGCTTACTGAAATTTGTGCAGGATCAATCGAAGGAAATTCCCGAACACCCAAATATGTATAACCAATAATGCCAAAAAGCATGATGGCCAAATTCATCACAATTGTTAGTACGGGTCGTTTAATGCTTAACGTAGATAAACTCATCGATTTCAGTTGCTAATACTTCAGTTAATTAATTCAATCGCTAACGGAGCTCCATTTTTTAAAGACATTACACCAGATGTTAGTATGGTGTCTCCAGCTTTTATTCCAGAAAGGATGCGCACCATACTGTCCGTACGTGCACCGGTCTCGACGACCACTTCTTTGGCTTTTCCTTTGTCTGAAATAAATATTTTTTTTCCGTTCTGAATAGGAATCAATGATTCTGTTGGCACTAAAAGTGCATCAGTTACATTTTCAAGCGGCAAAATGACATTTGCAAAAGTGCCTGGATATAACTTCCCTTCTTTATTATCTGCAATTGCCCTCATTTTAAGCGTTCGTGTGGCCAGATCCACTTGAGGCTCTATAGCATATATTTTAGCTGAATAAGCTTCTTTTGAGTCTGAAGTAGTAAAAGTTAAGGCACTATTTACTTTCATTCTTGAAGCATATTTTTCTGGGATCGAAAATGTGATTTTTAATTGGCTCGTATTTACAAGTTGTGCAATCGGAGTGGTTGGCGTAACATAAGTACCCTTGGAAATAGATCTTAAACCGATGGTTCCAGAAAAAGGAGCCCGTATTGTGGTTTTTGCCAATTGCGCAGCAATCAATTGGGATTCGGCACGGGCGGATTCATATTCCGCACTAGCCACATCATACTCTTCTTGACTTATGGCCTGTTTTTCGAGAAGCAAACTCGCCCTGCGCTTATTCTCGGAGGCAAGTTGTTGGGCGGTTTTCACTTTTGATAATTGGGCACGTAATTCCAAATCATTTACCCGAAGCAGCACCTGCCCTTTAGTAACTTTGGAACCTTCTTCGAAGTTAATACTTTCCACAATGCCCATCACTTCGCTACGAATATCTATTTGCTCATTGGCTTCCAGGGTTCCAGAAAGTGATAAATTATCTGCAAACACTTGAGGTTTCATGACCATACCTCTAACCTTCATGGCAGAAACGGCACGGTCTGCAGTATTAGGAGCAGTGATTTTAGAGTTGCTAATAATTCTATAAGCTATTAAAGCTATGATACTTAATGCTAAAATAGCATAAATTATATATCTCTTTTTCATTAACGGGGATGGTTAACAATTGATTTACTAAACAATTGCAATTCACAAAGCTAAAGGTTAAATGTGGGAATTTTTTAGACCTTAATTTATTTTTAACAGAATTTATAGAATTCTGCAGTCTAAACATAGAGCATGAAAACGAGATAAGTAGTCAGAATTAAGGTTAAATTTTTCAATTTATCTCGGAATATAAAGGCAAGTTATTATTCAATTAATAAAAACAAAAAAATGCAACAATTAAATGATAATGATTTGATTTATAATCTATTGATATCGACCGAATATGACTTAACTTATATTTTCAACAGAAATTAAGAGTTTAGACAAAGTGAGAATTTACAGGATGAATAATAGGTCTAATGACTATTGTATCATATGTTCGGTCATACCCAATTGCTTTTAATTGGTAATTGGGATTACATTTCCGTAGGTCATTGTTATAATGTCCGAAGTGCGCCTTTTTTTTGGAAGCCTTTAAGCGGCTTTCTAGATCGCCTTTTCACAAAGGAATGGTAACGTTCAGATTACGAATTAAGTTCAAAACACTAAAGATTCATTTTCATATAGTTGAAATTCTATTATTCAACCTTAACACACACTATTTATAAGAAAATTTGAATATATTTGACTATAAATGATTAGATCACATCGGCATATTAATGAAAAACATTCTCATTTACGGCGCATCTGGCCATTCCAAAATGATTGTGGACATTATTCTAAAAAATAAGGATCATAACATTATTGG
>JBGTCT010000060.1:0-3251 GCA_041748695.1 Aquaticitalea sp.
AGCAAATCCTTCTCTATTATGTGCGGTGTGCTTTATTTGAATACTGTCCAATGATGATTCATAAGTTATTTCGTGTGTTCCGGGGACATTTTCAATGCGTTTTGCTATAATGCCTATTTCGTCAGATTCTGGAGTTTCCAAAGACCATTTCTTATAGTCCGATCTTTCTATAATGTCATTGGCCAACGAAATAGCAGTGCCACTGGGTGCATCCAATTTTTGTGTATGATGAATTTCTTCCATACTCACTTTATATTGCGATTGTCCTTTCATTAATTTTGAAAGATATCTATTTAATTCAAAGAAAATGTTGACACCAAGGCTGAAATTGGAGGCGTATAAAAAAGCGCCTTCCTCTTTATTGCAAAATTCAACAGCTTTATCGTAATTATGGAGCCAGCCAGTAGTTCCAGAAATAACTGGTATTCCATGCTTAAAACAATTGACTATATTGAAGAACGCCGCATTCGGGACACTAAAATCGATAGCGACGTCAGCTTTTGTAATGTCATAACCATCTTCCAGTGAAGTTTTGATGACAATGTTATGGCCGCGATCGATGGCTATTTTTTCAATAGTTTTTCCCATTTTACCATAACCAAGCAAAGCAATGTTCATGTGCTAAAATTTGAAGTTTAATGTTAATCCCAAATCGGTTGAATTTTCTTGTTCGTTATATTGAAAATGGGGTTTTAAAGCTAAATTTTCATCCACATTATATTGCATCAAATGTGCATCTACGTTGGCATCGATAATGTTAAGTGCATAAATAGCTGCGGTTACAAGTAACGAAAGTTCTTTATTCTGTCTCAATGTTCGTTGGGCTCTAATAAGTCCGTCATTGGTAACACGTGGAAAAAATTCGTCATCAGTGAAGCCTGCTAAACGCCGTTTGTAAGCATCGCGATACTCTTTATATGTTTTGTCATTACTTTTATAAAAATAGATACCTACTGCAATGCCTCCAACGGCTATTGGGATTTTCCAATATTTTTTGTTGTAAGCCTGTCCCAAACCTGGTAAAATGGCAGAGTAGAAGGCAGCTCTAGAAGGTGATAAGGCATCGATTGGTTCTTTAATGATACTCTCGGTTATCACCAATTCTTTGGGAAGTTCCACTTGCATGCTGTCGGTTTCTACTTGAGAAAAAGCAAAAATATTGAGAAGGCAGAAAAGAGCGCTATGAATGAGTTTATTTGGCACTTTTTACGAGTTTTTTTATTCGGTTAAAATCTTCTTCAGAATGAAACGGAATGGTGATACTTCCTTTCCCATTCTTACTGAACTTAACGCTAATTTTGTGTCTAAAGTATTCCGAAAATTCCTTGATGCCTTTTCTGATATATTTAGGAAGCTCTTCAGGATCTTCTTTTTGAACTAATGTTACTTCACTCGTACTATGATAATTTTTTACCAATGCTTCTGTATCTCTTACAGAAAGTTGATTGGTAATGATTTTTTCGTAAATGTCCAGTTGGCTACTTTGCTCTTCTACATTGATGATGGCACGTCCGTGACCCATGGAAATAAAACCATCCCGCATTCCTGTTTGAATGATGGGATCTAACTTTAACAATCGCAAATAGTTGGCAATTGTTGACCGTTTTTTGCCCACTCGGTCACTCATTTGCTCTTGAGTAAGATTGATTTCGTCAATAAGGCGTTGGTAAGAGAGTGCTATCTCTATTGGGTCTAAATCCTGACGCTGAATGTTTTCGACCAGAGCCATTTCCAAGGATTCTTGGTCATTTGCAATGCGAATATAGGCAGGAATGGTTTCAAGACCTATTAGTTTTGAAGCCCTGTATCGGCGTTCACCAGAAACAAGCTGATAGGTATTAAAATCTAATTTGCGAACAGTAATGGGTTGAATGACACCCAATTCTTTTATGGATGAGGCTAATTCCCGAAGCGTTTCTTCATTAAAATTCGTGCGAGGCTGAAACGGATTGATTTCAATGGCATCTAATTCGAGTTCCACGATACTGCCAATCACTTTGTCGGCATTCTTGTCTTGAACAGATTGTATATCGTTGGAAGGGTCTTTCAAAAGGGCTGATAATCCTCTTCCAAGCGCTTGTTTTTGGGTTGCCTTCGCCATTAGTTCTCCTGTTTTTTGATAATTTCCTTTGCCAAACTCAAGTAATTTGAAGCACCTTTACTACTCACGTCATAGTTGATAATGCTCTCTCCATAACTTGGAGCTTCACTCAAACGCACATTGCGTTGGATGATGGTTTGAAACACCATATCGCTAAAGTGTTTTTGAACTTCCTCAACCACTTGGTTGGACAATCGCAAGCGCGAATCGTACATAGTAAGAAGCATGCCTTCAATATCCAAATTGGCATTGTGGATACGTTGAACACTTTTCACAGTGTTCAACAATTTGCCTAAACCTTCCAACGCGAAGTATTCACATTGAATAGGGATGATCACCGAATCGGCAGCCGTCAAGGCATTCAAAGTTAACAATCCCAAAGAAGGTGCACAATCAATGAGAATATAATCATAGGAATCCTTCAGATGTGTAATAGCTTTTTTAAGCATATACTCGCGGTCTTCTTTATCGACCAATTCTATCTCAATGGCAACCAAATCAATGTGAGAGGGGATAATATCTACATTTGGCGCAGTGGTTTTAATAATGCATTCATCGGCCGTGGCTGAATGCTCAATCAATTGATAGGAACCAACCTCGACGTTTTCCACATCAACACCAAGTCCTGATGAGGCATTCGCTTGTGGATCGGCATCAATGAGCAGCACTTTTTTTTCTAATACACCTAAAGAAGCAGCGAGATTAACCGAAGTCGTTGTTTTACCTACGCCACCCTTTTGATTGGCAATTGCAATGATTTTACCCATTAAATAGTTTGGTTTTTAAGTGCGTAAAAATACGATTATTTGTGAGTTTAAAAAATGTTACTTGTTAACAACTGTTTATTGTTTGGCTTAAAATGGCAATTAAAATTTGAGTAAAATGGATGAAAAAAGCAGCCTTTAGATTAAAGACTGCTTATGTAAAATCAAAGAAACTAATAGACTATTCCTTTTCTGGCATTTGGATACCAACGATATACCCACCAGTCAGATACTTTTTAGCAACTTCATGGAGTTCTTCTTTGGTCATGCTACTTACTGTTTTCTCAAATTCAAATACTTTAGTCGCATCCATATCTTGATAATCTGCATTTTTTAAAGTGCTCAACCAAAAACGGTTTTCTTTCATATCCTCCTTATGATCTAAA
>JBGTCT010000061.1:0-3453 GCA_041748695.1 Aquaticitalea sp.
AGGCTGCAATAGAGTTTCATTGGGGCTAAAGTTGTAGTGGCTTTTTCCATGGTTATTTGGTTAAGAGCTTCTAAACTAATGAAATAAAATATAATTTTACGTTAAAGAGTTTAATTTTTCGATGAAATGCTTTATTTTGTAAGTTAATTCATATCTATTTTCTATATGACTCATATGCCCATCAGAAAATTCAACTAATTCCACATCCATTTCCTTAATTTGCTCTTTCAAGGATGCATAATCTAAAACAGGATCTAATCGCCCAACAATCATCATTATATTAAATTGGCTTTGTTCGAGAATAAATTCTCTATTTTTTCTTATTTTCATTCCTTCTAGGGCTGCTATGATTCCTTGAAGCGGTGTTTCTAGGGCTTCGATTTTAATCTGTTCAATTTCGCTTATCAATTTTTCCCTATTGTCTTCGGCAAATAAGTTGGTAATCGAAAATCTGACAAAAATCTGGTGGTTTTGTTTAACGGCTGCTACAGCTCTATCTCTGTTTATTTGTCGTGCTTCACTGTCAGGAGATGCTGTAGAATTCATTAGACACAGACCAACGACCTTCTCTGGAAATAAATCCGCAAAGGCCAATGCGACATATCCACCCATAGAATGTCCTATAAGTACGCATTGGTCTATTTTTAAATGAGTTAAGACTGACTCTACAGATTCAGCCATTAACTCCATTGTGTGGATATAACCCAGACAACCTGTTTGTCCATGACCCAATAAATCTATTGTAATTACTCTATTGGTATCGGATATATGCGTAGTAAGGTCTTTCCACATTTTGCTGTTTTCCAAAAAACCATGCAATAGAACAACTGCCTTTCCATGACCTTGATCATCGTAAAAAACATTAACGCCTCTGTAATTCATTTTCATTTTAAGCTTGACTTATGAATTGAATTGTCTTGAATTTAAAAGTTTAAAGTATATGAAAATTTCTAATATGAAAAGTTTAAACCTGAATACAAATAACAGCAATTCAGATTTTATATATCAAAGATTTTCTTATGAATTCATCAACTCCTCAATTTCATCAGCTTCTATCGGAATGTTGCGCATCAAATTAAAAGGTTCGCCCTTTTCTTGAATGACCACATCATCCTCTAAACGAATACCAAATCCTTCCGATGGAATATAAATTCCAGGCTCAATAGTAAAGACCATATTAGCTTGCATTGATTCGGTCAAGATTCCATAATCGTGTGTATCCAAACCAATATTATGGCTTGTACCATGCATAAAATATTTTTTATATGCCGGCCAATCCTTATCTTCATTTTTTACATCAGCTTTGTCCAACAATTTTAATCCCAACAATTCAGAAGTCATCAATTTGCCCACTTCAGCATGATACTCTGCCCAATCGGCACCGGGAACAAGCATTTTTGCGGCTTCGTTTTTTACCCGATTGACCGCATTGTAAACATCTTTTTGCCGCTTGTTGAATTTTCCTGAAACTGGAATGGTTCGAGTCATATCACTCGAATAGTTTGCATATTCTGCACCAACATCCAACAAAATTAAATCGCCTTTTTTGCATTGCTGATTGTTTTGAATGTAGTGTAGGACATTTGCGTTGTTTCCAGAGGCAATTATAGGCGTATATGCAAACCCTTTAGATCGGTTTCTCAAAAATTCGTGCATAAGTTCGGCCTCAATTTCGTATTCCCAAACATCAGGTTTTACGAAGTTTAATAATCTTCTAAAGCCCTTTTCAGTGATTTCGCATGCTTGTTGCATTAAATTGAGCTCTATTTTGTCCTTTACAGCGCGCAGTCGTTGTAGGATAGGATTGCTTTTGGCCACAGAATGTGCTGGATATTTTTCTTTCAGCCATTTGGTATAGCGATCTTCACGAGTTTCGGTTTCAACATTTGCCCTGTAATGCTCGTTAGTGTTGATATATATGGTTTCGCACTGTGTCATTAGTTCGAACATCACTTTTTCCATCTCCTTTAACCAATAAACTGCCTTAATTCCACTGGTTTCAAATGCGGCCTCCTTTGTCAATTTTTCACCTTCCCAAACAGCAATGTGATCGTTGGTCTCTTTTAAAAATAAGATTTCTCGATGCTTCTCTTTAGGGCAATCAGGAAACAAAACCAAAATACTTTCTTCTTGATCCACGCCACTTAAATAAAAAATATCGCGATGTTGCTGAAATGGCATCATACTATCCGCACTTATTGGATAAATGTCATTACTGTTAAAAACGGCCAGGCTATTCGGCATCATTTGTGCTTTAAAATTCTTGCGGTTTTTAATAAAAAGTGAATTGTTAATATGTTGATATTTCATAACTGATTAAATTTAATCAAAAGTACACAACACGAAACATATAAAAAAATGCTGAAGTTTATTGAACTGCTTTAATTTAAAAGAGTTGTAATACCTTCAAAAGCTTTATATTTGATAAAATATAAATAGTTTATAATCTCTTCGCTGCTATGAAGAAAATTTTCTAAATTTTAAATCATGAAATATATTCACATAAAATATCTCGTTACGAGCCTGTTTTCTATATGCTTTTATAACTATCTTGTTGGACAAGCACATACATATGAAGTGCCGCTAAATCAACAGATAGCCGCTTCAACACAAATCATAGAAGGAAAAGTGATTTCCAGTCAATCTTTATGGGATGCAAATCGTCATAATATATATACCATTCATACTGTAGAGGTATATAAAGTTTTTAAAGGCCAAGTGCAATCTAACATAGAAATCATTACTGAGGGCGGCATTGTCGAGATGAAAGCACAGCTTACCACGCCAAGTTTAGACCTTAGTCAAGGGGATATGGGTGTTTTTATTATGGAAGAAAACAATGTACAGTTCGCGTCCAATAAGATCACTTCACTGAAAAAATATAAGCCTTACAGTTCATTTCAAGGATTTTATAAATACAATGTGTTCGAGAATAAAGTTTCAAACTCGTATGTTGTAATTGAGGATATAAGCCAACGATTTCATAAAATGATTGAAGCACAAATGCAATCAAAATTTATTAAAGTGTCAGAATTTGATATTGATGAATATATAAGTTCTCTAGCACGCAATAGTGCCAATTTTGGCATAACTAGTTTTAGCCCTACATTAATTTCTGGAGGAACAAAATCAATCCTTACAATTAATGGTTCAGGATTTGGTCCTATTACAGGAAGTGTTTTATTTAGAGATGCCAATGATGGAGGTGCAACTTTTTTTACTGCATTGGCTTCACAAATAGTTAGTTGGTCAGATACGCAAATCTTGGTTGAGGTGCCAAGTCGTGCGGGCACTGGTGCCGTTAGGGTAATAACTTCTACAGGCTCTATCATAACATCTTCTTCAAGTTTGACTGTTGTATTCTCCGAAATAAATGTGATTTCTGAAAATGTTGCCTACTTAACCCAACATATTGATGACAATGGCAATGGAGGGTATGATTGGTCTATGAAT
>JBGTCT010000062.1:0-4913 GCA_041748695.1 Aquaticitalea sp.
TTGTTTTTTAATCAAATCATGAGATATGGAAGAAGAAATCACCAACAGAAGCCCTGCAGCAGTAGACAAGGCTGCGGCTAATCCGCCAGCAGCCACCAAAGCAACAACCCAATTAGGGATGTTCGAAATTTCGGGATTTGCCAAAACCATAATATCGGGATCCACCACTAATTCATTTTCCTTTAGATCTGAAACATAATTTATTAATCCATCTCCATTTTTATCAGTAAAAGAAATCAAGCCAGTTTCTTCCCATTTATAAAACCAAGCGGGCATATCTTCATACTTTTTGTTACTCACCGTCTGAATTAAGTTCGTTCTTGCAAACACAGCCACAGCAGGTGCCGTGGTATATAAAATAGCTATAAAAAATAGCGCGTAACCTGCCGATTTACGAGCATCTTTTACTTTAGGTACCGTAAAAAACCTTACGATCACATGCGGCAATCCTGCCGTTCCCACCATCAAGGCAGCCGTTATAAAAAACACATCAATCATTGACTTTGAACCATCAGTGTATTTAGCAAAACCTAGTTCTGAAGATAAAATATCTAATTTATCTAGCAATGAAATCTCTTCTCCTAAAGCATTTCCAGCCATACCAAGTTGTGGAATTGGATGTCCTGTCATCTGAATTGAAATAAATATTGCAGGCACCATAAAAGCAAATATTAGCACACAATATTGTGCCACCTGGGTATAAGTGATACCTTTCATACCACCCAATACAGCATAAAATAAGACTATCACCATGCCAATAATAACTCCTGTAGTAATGGGAACTTCCAAAAATCTAGAAAATACCAATCCTACACCCCGCATTTGTCCAGCAACATAGGTAAATGACACCAACAAAGCACAGACGACAGCAACTGTTCTGGCAGTATTGGAGTAATATCGATCGCCAATAAAATCGGGTACGGTAAATTTTCCAAATTTTCTCAAGTATGGTGCCAATAATAAGGCCAATAGCACATAACCACCTGTCCACCCCATCAGATACACCGATCCGTCATAACCACCAAAAGAAATAAGTCCGGCCATTCCTAAAAACGACGCAGCAGACATCCAATCAGCGGCTGTGGCAAGACCGTTTGCTAAAGGTGACACTCCACCTCCTGCTACATAAAAGTCTTTTGTAGAATTGGCTCTTGACCAAATGGCGATCCCGATGTACAGAGCGAATGTAACACCTACAATGATATAGGTCCATGTCTGTACAGTCATGACATAGGGGATTTATATGACAAGGTCCTATTCATTTAAACCATATTTTTTATCAAGTCTATTCATCAGCGCCACATAGATGAATATAAGAATTACAAATACGTAGATTGAACCTTGTTGGGCAAACCAAAATCCTAATTTAAAACCTCCTAATTTGAAATTGTCCAAGGTATCCTTAAATAATATTCCCGCTCCAAATGACACCATGAACCAAATAAATAATAATAAAACTAAATATTTGAGATTTTCTTTCCAATAGGCTTTTGCTTTGGTCTTTTCATCCATTTTATATCACTTTTATAATTAAGGTTACAATTAAGGTATGTGTGGAATTAATTTTAAAATAAAATTTTAAATAACTAAACAAATGCTTTAATGAATTAAAATAATTAATTAAATCACTGTAACAACACCGACGCGCAATATATTAATTATTATTTTAAATTTTACGCAAATGCTATAACCCTAATACTAGTGATTAGGAGATGTAACGAAATACTTTTGTCTATGACAATAAATAACATGGTTATAAACGTTTTCTAATTGATTTGCAACCTTTTTACAGGCTGTTTTCGATTTACCTTCAACTTTAATCTCTAATTTAGTATTTCCATCATTACTAATAAAACTTTTAATGCTAAACCAACCATTCGGAAAGTGTACTTTTAAAACTTCATCCTCACTCTTTAGGTATAAATCAAATTCAGCGATCACCCAATTAATAAACATATAATGAATATCTGGGCCTATTAATTCCTCTGATTTAACAACTTGAAAAGAAGATAGCTTGAGCTTGCTATTATTCATTTCTTTTGACATTTAAATCCATTGCTAATTTAATATTCATAGTGTTCTAAACTTTAAAACTCCCATCTTACAAAAGCCTCCATGGCAGCGTAATGCGCTAAGCCCAATTGGTCATACAAATCGGCGGTTTCTCTATTTCTGTCTTCGGCTCGTTGCCAAAACTCCCTACTATCTGACCCCTGAAATACGACACCATCCTTTTGTGATTGATGTTTAAAAATACCTTTACGTTTTTCCAAGACTTGATCTGGCCCCATTGGCACTGCCATTTCTATATCCTCAATACCCCATTCTTGCCATGCGCCTCTGTATAGCCAAACCCAACAATCTTTCATGAATTTTTTGGGTTTCAGTTCTTTTACTGCTGCAAATATTGCATCCAAGCATACTTTATGGGTACCGTGCGGGTCTGCTAAATCACCCGCCGCATATATCTGGTGAGGTTTAATTTTTTCAATCAAATCCATGGTTATCTTAATATCCTTGTCACTTATTGTATTTTTCTCTATAGTACCTGTTTCATAAAATGGCAATTCCATAAAGTGTATCTGTTCATCTGGAATCCCCACAAAATGGCATGTTGCCCGAGCTTCTCCCATTCTTATCAATCCTTTTATGAATCTGACTTCTGGAATATCCACTTCACTGGATTTTTTGTTTTTGAGAAATGCTACAGCATCTTTATAGATAGTTTCTGCTTCATCACTTCTTATACCAAATTTATCATTGTAATCGCATACAAAACTTGCAAAACGCAATGCTTCATCATCTGCCACCGCAATATTTCCAGAGGTTTGGTAGCCCACATGCACTTCGTGACCTTGTTCTTGCAAACGCTTAAAGGTACCTCCCATGCTGATGATGTCATCGTCTGGGTGCGGACTAAAAATAAGCACCCGTTTTTTAGCAGGTTCAGCACGTTCTGGCCGTTTACTATCATCAGCATTCGGCTTCCCACCCGGCCAACCAGTAATGGTGCTCTGTAATTCGTTAAATATTTTGATATTGATGTCGTAAGCCGGTCCAGAATCGGCCAATAAATCACTCATTCCATTTTCAATATAATCGGCATCTGTTAGCATTAAAACAGGTTTTTTTAGATGGAGTGCCAAGTTCAATACCGCTTTTCTAATCAATTTATCAGTCCAAACTATTTTCTCAACTATCCATGGGCTATTTATTCTAGTTAATTTAGAAGCAGCTGCCTCATCCAATACAAAAGTGGCATTATGATGTTCCTGAAGATACGATGCCGGTACACGACTAGTTACAGGCCCTTCGGTAGAATCTTTTATAATATTCGACTTACTTTCTCCCCAAGCGAGAAGAATCACTCTTTTGGCCTCCATTATTTTTTTAACTCCCAGAGTAATAGCCGTCCTAGGCGTATTTTCTAAACCTGAAAAATCGCCACTAGCTGCTACTCTCGTTATATGATCAAGCGCAACTAATCGCGTCTTTGAATTTTGAAGTGAACCAGATTCGTTAAACCCTATATGACCGTTACCTCCAATTCCCAAAACCTGCAAATCTATACCGCCCAATGCTTCAATTTTATCCTCATATCGACTACAATAGTCAGCGATTTTTTCTTTGGATAAAAGTCCGTCGGGAACATGATAGTTTTCTGCTAATATATCAACGTGATTGAATAACTGCTCTTTCATGAAACGGACATAACTATTAACAGAATCTGGCTCCATTGGGTAATATTCATCTAAATTGAAAGAGACCACATTTTTAAAACTCAATCCTTCTTCTTTGTGCAAACGAACTAGTTCTGCATATAATCCTTTTGGAGATGACCCAGTCGCTAAACCCAAGATACATGGTTGTTTTTGAGATTGCTTCACTCGTATTAGATCAGCAATTTCTTTAGCAACGTCTTTTGATGCAGTTTTTGAATTTTCATAAACCACAGTACCAATATTTTCAAATCGCTTTTCAAAACCTGTAGATTTGTCTATTTTGCTATTTAACATGTGTTGATTGTTTTTAAGTTGTTTGTTTAATTTTTTATTTCTAAAGAATATTCTAACTATTCCTTCATTAATCCATTTAATCTTAATTATGCCAATTGTGCTTTTCTATATTTGTTCATTTTCAGAAAAAACAATATAGATATCATTACCGTGAATGTAAAACCTCCTAATTTAATAGTATCTAATGCATCCTTAAATAATATGCCCGCTCCGAATGATACCATAAACCAAATTAAAAGTAATATCACCAAATATTTGAGATTCTCTTTCCAATAGGCTTTTGCTTGATTCTCTTTATTCATTTTGTACGCTTATAATTAAGTTCTATTATAGCTATGTATGGACATAATTTCAAAATTTAAATTTTTAATCGCTAAACAGAAGCTTTAATGAATTTAACATAATCGATGAATTAACTCACTGTTTATATTGAATTTGAGATGCAATGTATTAAATTTTTTAGAGCATTTTAAAAATGAACTCATCTTGACTTTTTTGATTGAAGCGAAAAATAGGGATTTTTGCAGCTAATTGAAAAAAATTCAAGAGGTGTTCAATTAGTGTAATTTAAAATATTCCTAAAGGCAAGGTTATATTTTACAAATCACATTGTATTGACGCAAATTTGTGAGATTTCTGCTTTAATAAATATGATTACCAAACAACAATGATAATTTTTATTTGGTATTTCTTACCTATAAGTATATTTCCCAAAATGGAAAGACTATTGTCGGGGTGGCAGGATTAAATCCTTTGATCCTGAAGAGGAGTTGTTGCTCATCAAAAGCCAAAACCGCAAAAAGCGGTTTTTAAAGGCTTTTTTTATTTGTTCGCTTATGCACAACTATGTTGGCAACGCTACCAAATAAAAAAAGCCAAAAAAATCGTTGATTTTTT
>JBGTCT010000063.1:0-6742 GCA_041748695.1 Aquaticitalea sp.
CAAACATCTTGTGTCGTATTGAGGTAAAAATTAAGTTTATTATTAATTAAAAAGGTTACCAAAAATGATAACAAAAGTATCTATCCTCTTTTATGCTAAAAGAGCAAAAGTCAATGCGAATGGCTTATTCCCTATTTACACTCGCATTACAGTTAACGGAAAGCGAATTGAAATGAGCACCGGAAGGTTTGTAGACCCGACCAAATGGTCCACATCTGCGGGCAAAATGAAAGGCCAGTCCGAAGAAGCTCGTTCAGTAAATAGGCAGCTTGACATGTTAAAAGTCAAGATTATTGATATGCCGATGGAATTGATTCATCAAAATATTCCAATTACTCGAATGCATTTAAAAGCAAATTAATTGGACTTGATGAAAAACAACGCATGCTAATTCCAATCTTCGAGGACCATAATAAAAAGATTGAAGAACTGGTAGGCAAAGAATACGCACCAGGAACACTCGAACGTTATAAAACATCATTGAAACATACCATTGATTTCTTGGAATGGAAGTACAGAATATCCGACATTGATATTCTAAAAATAAACCATGCATTTGTTACGGAATATGAATTTTATTTAAGAAGAACTGATTTGTGAAAGAACAGGGCTACCACTGTTTCAACAACTTGAAAACGAGATCAAAAGTCTCACAGAACTGAACGAAATAAGGGTAGTAAAAGAGAGGGGATTATCAATGTTGCCGAAGTCAATTGCTTCACCGTGTATAGTAACCTTAATCCTCTCTTTTGTTCTTTCTGATTTATACCTAAATTTAATGAATTGTAAACTTAAGCCGTCAATACGCCCAAAAAATCTCAACACAGCAACCAATAAAAACTATTCAGAACCGCTTTAACTGTCATTGCGAGGAGTTTACAGCTTGTGTTGAGCGAAGTCGAAATATGGCAATCTGTTTATCATTAATACCAATCTGAAGCAATCACATCAATAGAACAACTAATCATTATGAATTACAATTACCAAAAAGCAACCACTTAGCTAGAATCCAAAGGACAAGAACTATTTGGCAACCACTTCAAAATTTATGACGAAGGCCAAGCTATCATTCATAAACTCATTGCATACAGTACAAATGATGAAAAAATAGCGAATCGACTCAACATCAATCTAGAAAAAGGAATACTACTTTTTGGTCCCATCGGTTGTGGTAAAACAAACCTTAATGACACTGATGAAATATTTAGCAACACCTCAAAACAAATTCTATGTAAAATCGTGTAGAGAAGTGAGTTTCGAATTCATCAAAGAAGGATACGAAGTCATAAACAGATATAGTAAACCAAGCACACATCAATCCAAAGCAGGCATCATTTGCTTTGATGACCTTGGCACAGAAAACAATTTAAAATACTTCGGTAACGAATGCAATGTGATGGGCGAAATTTTATTAAGTCGATACGATTTATTCATTATCAAAAAAGTCAAGACACATCTCACAACGAACCTTTCTGCATCAGAACTAGAACATCATTATGGCAATCGAGTGAGAAGCAGATTAGGAGAACCCTTCAATTTAACAGGCTTTAATAATAATTCAAAAGACAAACGAAGGTAATCGTGGAGTGTTTTTTTAAGTAATTGATTTTGGTGTTCATTATTCTTTGATGTTCATTGACAATGAACAGGTTGATTTTGTGAACACATAAGTATATATGGAAGCAGTAAAATTTTATCCTATTAATAATCAATTCAATCCTAATCACTAATACCTAACACCTAATTTACACCCTTTAAGGTATAAATACAGCAATATTAAATTATTTACACCCTTTAAGGTATAATTATAAAATATTTCACTATATTGTACCCATAAAGGTATAATGCAATGGAATGGGATAGAGAAAATACAATAGCCCAATTTATAAGGGATAGACGCAAAAAGGCAAATCTAACACAAGTAGAGTTATCTGACTTCACAGGTGTAGGCTTGCGTTTTGTACGCGAACTCGAACAGGGAAAGCCAAACGTAATGACCGATAAAGTAAATCAGGTACTATTATTTTTTGGGCATACACTAACACCAACACCTATAAGCGATGAGACAAGGAGAAATCTGGCTAAATAAAACGTTAGCTGGTATATTAACCGAGGACGATAATGGCTATCATTTCAAGTATAACAAAGCATACCTAGAAAATGAAAGCACATTAGCAGTGAGTTTGACGTTACCATTACAAGAAGAACCGTTTAGTGCAGAATACCTATTCCCTTTCTTCGACGGTTTAATTCCGGAAGGTTGGTTATTAGACATCGCACATAAAAATTGGAAAATAAATCCAAGAGACCGCATGGGCTTATTATTAACCACATGTAGAGATTGTATTGGTAATATTAGCATTATAGAGAAAGGATGAACTACTGTTTAGCATGTCATAAAAAACTAGAAGATGGTGTGATAAACTACCATCAAAACTGCCTTACAGTATTTTGGCAAGAAGATACACCTGTGCTACAATTAGAGTATGAGTTATCTCAAATAGAAGCGTTGGCAAAAGAAAACATAGCACAACGCATCATTGTTACAGGGGTACAACCAAAATTATCTTTAGGATTCACGCAAGAAAACGCTCAAAATCGCTTAACCATTGTAGGCGCATTAAATGGCAGGTATATTTTAAAACCACCATTTCAAATGTATCCGCAAATGCCCGAAATTGAAGCATTATCAATGTTATTAGCACAAGCTTGTGGGATAGCAACAGTACCCTTTTTATTAATACCACTTAAAGATGGTGCTTTAGCCTATTTAACCAAACGTATAGACCGTACTGCCAATAATGATAAGTACCCAATGGAAGATGCGTGCCAATTCACAGAACGCCTGACAGAGCATAAATACCGTGGTTCTTACGAGCAAATAGCTAGAGGGATTATAACCTATGCACAAAGCCCATTACTGGATGCAGTAAAATTTTATGAGCAAGTTATTGTGTCTTTCCTCATTGGAAATAACGATATGCATTTAAAGAATTTTTCACTTATTGCAAAAGATAGTAAAAACTATGCTTTGGCACCTGCCTATGATATGGTATCAGTTAAATTATTAATCCCAGAAGACCAGGAAGAATTAGCACTGAACCTCAACGGTAAAAAGCGTAAAATTAAACGTCTAGATTTTAACGAAGCCATGGCCAAAGCACAAATACCTGCAAAAGCTATTGAAAACCTATGGAATCGTATTGAAAAAGGAATGCAACAATGGCAAGAATTAATTGCCTGTAGCTTTTTAAGTGAAGAAAATAAAAGTACTTTAATAGCCGTTATAGAAAACCAAGCAAAACAATTAGAGCTAAAAAGTAGCCTATAAACCACTTAATTCTAATTCAATGGAAGCACTAGAACTAGTTCAAAAAACAGCAACAAAAGAAGAAGTAAAATCATTCCTTACACAAGTCCTTGAAGCGTTCCAAAATATGGATTACCATAAGTTAAACGATTTGTTAGATGAAGAAGCGTATTATGAGGACATGAAAAAAACTGCCTTCATCTATAAACAAATGCAAATCTTTAAAGAACTTCGTAAAAAAGGAGATACCAATCTTCTTATATCTACAAATATTTGCACAGGCTGTTTATGTAGCGAACCTGTTTTTGTGTTTACAGGCAATAACTCTGGTCTTAAATATGCCATATATGTACAATTCACTGAAGGCGAAATAACCGATATTTTCAGATGTTCAGAACAATCGGACTGGCTAGATGGCATGTTACCTTTTTGATATTAAAGGATCATGGAATTTATTTTTCATCCCAATTATAATATTTACTTAAATCTTCAACTTTCCCAAACGCATCACAAAATTGAATGCCTACTAGATGTGCTTTTTTAATGTCAAA
This sequence comes from Aquaticitalea sp., assembly GCA_041748695.1. Lineage (GTDB taxonomy): Bacteria > Bacteroidota > Bacteroidia > Flavobacteriales > Flavobacteriaceae > JBPOFM01. Next base: position 3,862 of record JBGTCT010000063.1, read on the forward strand.
ATAGAGACTTAAACCAATTCCTGAATCGAGACCTACAAATTGACAAATAATTTCATCTTCATGGCATTTGTAGCATTCATTCAGGGATAAGTAAAATTCAGAATCACCAATTACTTTATGTTTTTTGAACTTACTATCTAGAAAGTTGACAAATTCAGTTCTTGTTAGTTTATTATAATCGTAATCGTCTTTTAACAAGGTAAAAACTTCTAAAATATCCATAGACATTAAAGCACGCCATAATAAATTTATAGAATCTAGATCGGGCTTTTGTTCAAAATCATAAAGATGAAGCAATCTTTTTAAAAATTTCATTTTAGTATTGTTATTGTTATTTGAAATTTAAAAAAAAGCAATCAAAATATACTATTACCAAAATAAATGCTGTTTGATACTCTAGGTTATCTAACTCAATATCGATCTTCAAAAAGCAATGGGTGTTTATTTAGTGTTTTTTTAAGAGGTCAATGGCTTCTTGAAAAAAATCGACGGCATCATTATTATTTACAAGAACTCCTCTTTGAAGATTAGAAGTAAAACCATCTAATTCTGCATATAATTTTAGTCGATGGTTTTCAGAAATATGATATTGCAAATTGGATTTTGGAACACCAACATTGTATGACCAATTTGGATTGAATTTTCTATAATAACTTATAAATGGAAGCGGGAAAGGAAATCCTCTATTACCTGAATAGGAAACACCGAGCATAAGTCGCCAAGGTTTAGCAACTGTCTCGTCTTTAGTTTTGTCCTTTATGAATACGATATCTCCAGACAGGACGATATCTTCAAATGTCAAGTCATTTGCCGTGAGGTTAGAACTAAATCCAGGTGTTAAACGAACTCCCAGACGCCAATCATTTTTTAAAGGTGTTGTATAGCCAATGTTTAAATCCAATAATTGAAATCCGTCAATCTCTCTTTTGTCAAAAGAAGGAATTTCTCCCATTTTTAAATTAATATGGCTTTAATCTAAACCTAAAAAGAGATAGGTGCCTTCCTTTTTTAACTTTATTGGATAGTTGAAAAGTGCTCGAATGCGATTGTACTCAATATCTGAATTCCCTGCAGGAAGTATGGTAAAATCAACACGCGCCAAATCATTTAATTGGGCAGAGGCTAACGAGCAATACAGTAATAAAACTATTATGATTTTTAATTTCATTTATAGGTTTTTTTGTTTAGTTTTTGATATTATTTTTACTAAAATTGGCTTCAAGCAACACCACTTCTCCTTTCCGTAAAACCTCAATAATGACATGGTCTCCTTCCTTAAGATTTTCTATTTGTTGTCTTATATTGCCTAAATCGTGAGGTGCATTACAACTCAAGCCTTGAATACTCAAAATAATATCACCTCCCAGCCATATTTTCTGACCTACGATTTCGCTTTGCATAAAACCTGCTTTTAGGCCGATGGTATCTGCAAATGAATTTGGTGTAACGCGCTGTACCAAAACACCAGAACGTTGAGGCGTGTTTAAAGCGCCAGCCAATTGTTCACCTAAAAAAATACCATCAAATCCTGTCCAAAAACTATTGACATCAAACAAGACTTTTCTTGCGGTATTGACATCTACTGCAAATCCTAATCCTTCAAAACCTCCACTTTGGGATAATATAAAACTCACAATTCCAATTAATTCCCCTTTCATGTTAAACATAGGTCCGCCAGAATTTCCATGATTAATTGATGCATCTGTTTGTATGAAGCCAGCCATTTCTCCATTGGTAATCATGTTTTTTTTCATCTTCCTGCTCACATGTCCAACCGAAAGCGAATGTTCTAATCCAAGTGGTGCTCCAATAATTAAAATTTGTTCTCCAATTTTGGTTGTTTCTGAATCCCCTGGTTTTACAGCGATTAAATTTGAAGGGGGGTTACGCAGTTTAATAAGGGCTACATCACCAGCTGAAGAGCTTGATAAAACGTCGGCTTTCAATGTGGTCTCGTTTTGAAGTTTTACAACAACTTCGTTTGCAGATTCAACCACATGAGCTGCCGTTAAAATAAGTCCGTCTTTACTAATAATCACTCCAGAACCCAAACCTTCAGATGCCGAAAGTTGTTGGTTTTGAATCTTATATTCGGTTACCTGAATGGTTACAACCGAAGGGTCCAATTGTTCAAATAGGCTCGAAACATCTTGTGCATTAACACAAGAGTAGAGCATCAATGCCGAAATTAATGATAGTGTCTTCATGTTTTTAAATTTTCAGAATTCGAATCTTTGACAACCAATCGTAGTTACGCGTTCAAGAAAGAATAAGAGCTATCCTGCTTTGTCTTCATTGTATTGTTCTTATATCATTCCTATTTATACAATCTTTTCACAAATGCTCCTATGCTTAAACCCTGTACGATTATTGAAAACAGAACCACTATATATGTGACATATAAAATCAACATTCCTGACAGGTCTTTTGTTAAACTCAAAGCCAAAGCAATAGAAATTCCTCCACGTAAACCTCCCCAAGTCAATACAGAAACTGTTTTTATGGGTTTTTCGGCTGTGTGCCTCAATAATGAATAAGGAAGTAAAACAGAAATAAATCGTGCAAGAGTACAATCAATATAGCAAAAATAATACTGAATGATTCGAACATATACCCATATTATTCCACCTAATTGTCGGTAGATATTTTCTTCTTCTTATCAAACAGTGGAATTACCTTGTCCATTGACCTTTCGGCGAATGCTAAAATAGTTAAGGCTGGGTTTGGTCCTAAAGAACATGGCAATATGGAGCCATCCAAAACCAAGAAATTGTCGTATGCAAAAACCCGCCCATAGGTATCCACAACACCTGTTTCTATACTTTCTCCCATGGAGCATCCTCCCATATTGTGAGGCACCTCAACAATCTTTAAATATTTG
>JBGTCT010000064.1:0-13508 GCA_041748695.1 Aquaticitalea sp.
CCTAGGGTTATTTTTAGTTGGAACGGATTCCATGGAAGCTAGCAAATACATCAGCGAACACGACCAAAAAATCGCCAACAAATTAGCTTACGTGATGGCTGGCGGTGATTTATCTGAGCCAACCATGGTAACTGAACAGTATTTATTGGATTTGGAACGTGAAGCATTCTTGAGTTTATGTACAGAAAGAAAGACACTTGAGAGAATTCAGCATATGTTGAAGACAGGGAAACCACTTCGTAATTAAGAGCCCCTCTAAATCTCCCCATAGGGGAGACTTTAAATACATGCAAATAAAAAATGAAGTCTAAAAATTTAAAATAAAACTCCGAATAAACTCCCTCTCCTTTGGAGAGGGCTGGGGAGAGGCCTATGAAACAAGCATATATAGTAAAAGCATACCGAACCGCAGTTGGCAAAGCACCAAAAGGCGTGTTCCGGTTTAAAAGAACGGATGAATTGGCTGCAGAAACTATTCAATTCATGATGAAAGAACTGCCGCAATTGGATGCCAAACGTATTGACGACGTCATGGTTGGTAACGCAATGCCAGAAGGCGCACAAGGACTCAATATGGCTCGCCTCATTTCCTTAATGGGATTAGAAATTGTGGACGTCCCTGGCGTAACCGTCAATCGTTTTTGCTCATCGGGTGTGGAGACCATTGCTATGGCTACTGCCAAAATCCAAAGTGGTATGGCAGACTGTATCATCGCCGGTGGTGCAGAAAGCATGAGTGCTGTGCCGATGTCCGGTTTTAAACCAGAACTGAATTACGACATCGTAAAAGCAGGTCATGAGGACTATTATTGGGGCATGGGAAATACTGCAGAAGCAGTTGCCAATCAATTTAAAGTATCGCGTGTAGACCAAGATGAGTTTGCGTATAATTCACATATGAAAGCCTTAAAGGCACAAGCTGAAAATCGTTTTAAAAATCAAATTGTACCTATCGAAGTTGAAGAAACCTATATCGATTCCAACGGCAAAAAAGCTAAAAAAACATATACAGTAACCAAAGATGAAGGCCCACGCGCCGGAACCAGTTTGGACGCATTGGCCAAGCTTCGCCCAGTATTTGCAGCCAATGGAAGCGTTACAGCAGGGAATTCATCCCAGATGAGTGATGGTGCCGCATTTGTGATGGTCATGAGTGAAGCGATGGTTAAAGAACTAAACCTTGAGCCAATTGCTCGTTTGGTGAATTATGCTGCCGCAGGTGTAGAACCACGCATTATGGGCATCGGCCCAATAAAAGCCATTCCAAAAGCACTCAAATTAGCCGGACTAAAACAGGAAGATTTAGAACTCATTGAACTCAATGAAGCCTTCGCTTCCCAATCATTGGCAGTCATAAGAGAATTAGGATTAAATCCAGATATCGTCAATGTCAATGGTGGTGCAATTGCTTTAGGACATCCACTAGGATGTACAGGGGCTAAATTGTCCGTGCAATTATTTGACGAAATGCGCCAACGGAATATGGTAGGAAAATATGGAGCCGTAACCATGTGTGTGGGTACGGGTCAAGGGGCTTGTGGAATTTTTGAATTTCTGAATTAGAAGCCCCACCTAACCTCCCCAAAAGGGAGGAATATTTAAACACAAAATACCGATTATAAAAAACGTTTAAAAAAAATATTAATTATAAATATCCCGTAATAGCTCCCTCTCCTTTGGAGAGGGTTGGGGAGAGGCTTATGGAAACACAACAATCAGAAAAACAAATACTCCGAGGCGGACAGTTCCTCGTGAAGGAAACCAAATGCGAAGACGTATTTACACCTGAAGATTTTAACGAAGAGCAAAAAATGATGCGCGATTCGGTTATTGAGTTCAATGACCGGGAAATCATTCCTCACAAAGATCGCTTTGAAGCAAAAGATTATGCGCTTACCGAAGAAGTTATGCGAAAAGCTGGCGATATGGGCTTTTTGGGAGTTTCAGTTCCTGAAGCTTATGGAGGTTTAGGAATGAGTTTCGTTTCTACCATGATCGTATGTGAATATATTTCAAGCGGAACTGGTTCTTTCAGCACCGCTTTTGGAGCTCATACAGGTATTGGAACGATGCCAATCACTTTATACGGAACGGAAGAGCAAAAGCAAAAATACGTTCCAAGATTAGCAACAGGTGAATGGTTTGGAGCTTATGCACTTACCGAGCCAGGAGCGGGTTCTGATGCCAATTCAGGAAAAACCACTGCAACACTATCTGCGGATGGAAAATCTTATAAAATCAACGGACAGAAAATGTGGATTTCCAATGCTGGTTTCTGCCAATTGTTCATCGTTTTTGCCCGTATTGAAAATGACAAAAACATCACAGGATTTATTGTTGAGAAAGATTTGAACAATGGTATATCACTTGGTGAAGAAGAGCACAAACTCGGAATTCATGCCTCTTCAACAAGACAAGTCTTTTTTAGTGATACCGTCGTTCCAGTTGAGAATATGTTGGCTGGTCGGGGCGAAGGATTTAAAATCGCAATGAATGCACTGAACATTGGTCGTATTAAATTGGCTGCTGCTTGCTTGGATTCACAAAGAAGAATTACCACCACTGCGGTTCAATATGCAAATGAGCGCAAGCAATTCAATACAGCAATTTCAGATTTTGGAGCAATTAAAAAGAAGTTGGCAGAAATGGCAACCAATTGTTATGCTGGAGAATCAGCATCATACAGAGCTGCAAAAAACATCGAAGACCGCATCGCTTTGCGCGAAGCCTCTGGCAACACCCATCAGGAAGCTGAATTAAAAGGTGTTGAGGAATATGCTATAGAATGTTCCATATTAAAAGTTGCAGTATCTGAAGACGTTCAAAACTGTGCAGATGAAGGCATACAGGTTTTTGGTGGGATGGGCTTTTCTAAAGATACACCAATGGAAGCAGCTTGGCGAGATGCCAGAATTGCACGTATCTACGAAGGAACCAATGAAATCAACAGAATGCTTTCAGTAGGAATGTTGGTCAAAAAAGCCATGAAAGGCCATATTGATTTTTTAGGCCCAGCAAAAGCAGTCCAAAATGAATTGATGGGAATTCCATCCTTTGACACTGTAGATTATTCTGAATTATTTGCCGAAGAAAAGGAAATCATTGCAAATATGAAGAAAGTATTTTTAATGGTTGCTGGTGCAGCTGCTCAAAAATTTGGCGAAAAATTAGATGACCAACAGCAACTGTTATTGGCTGCATCTGATATTCTTATCGAAATCTATATGGCAGAATCAACAATTTTGAGAACCGAGAAAAACGCCAAACGTTTCGGAGAAAAATCGCAAGAAGTTCAGATTGCAATGGCAAAATTGTATTTGTACAATGCTGTATCCATCGTTGAGAAAAATGGAAAAGAAAGTATCATTTCATTTGCTGAAGGGGATGAACAACGTATGATGCTTATGGGATTAAAACGCTACACGAAATACAACAACTATCCAGATATTGTAGATTTACGAAAAGCAATTGCTGAAAAGGTAAAAGCGGAAAATAATTACTGTTTCTAAAATTTTAGGCTAATTCAAATCAATTTTAGTTAAGAAAAGCCAGTTCATTCAGTTGAATTGGCTTTTTTTATTCACTATATTTATAAAAAATAATTGCTATACTAATGAAAACACTCCTTTTGCTTGGATTTTTATGTTCTCCATTATTCCACTTTTCCCAACCAAACACCGAAGTTTTTCTCTTCGACTTGCACACAAAAACCGATACAATAAAACTTTCAAATCTTCAAAATATTTCCAATAACGATGGTTATGACAATCAACCTTCATTTATGGATGACAATACCATTTTATTTGCATCCACAAGAAATGGGCAAACTGATATTTTAAAATACCGTATCAAAACTGCTTCAAAAGAGTGGCTCTCTAACACCGAAGGCGGCGAATATTCACCATTAAAAATTCCGAATCAAAATGCCGTATCTGCTATTCGACTGGATACTGATGGCAAGCAATTACTCTATCGCTATGATTTAAAACACAACGTCTCAACACCGTTAATGGATACATTGGTTGTTGGGTATCACACTTGGTTTGACCAAAACACGATTGTTTCTTCAGTTTTAGAAGGTGATATGATGTCACTGTACATTACAAATCTCAAGGGAAATTTCAGCAAGAAAATTGAATCGAATGTTGGCCGCTCCCTGCATAAAGTTCCTAACTCTGATGTTGTAAGTTATATTTCAAAAAGCAATCCTGATTCCTGGGAAATAAAATCATTTAATCCAAAGTCAGGTAAAACGAAATTTATTGCCAACACACTTTCGGGCATTGAAGATATGTGCTGGCTTTCAAATGGAACCATTGTGATGGCAAAAGATGGTGTTTTATTCCAATATTCTTCCAGTAAAAACCCAAGTTGGAAAAAAGCCGCTTCACTTAATGAGTATGGCATCAGCAACATCACACGTCTAACAGTGAATCCCAATGGTGAAAAATTGGCAATTGTTGGCGAATTGCAAACACTTTGGCCTAAAAAAAAAGAAACACAATTAATTGACGTTCTCAAAACCCAAGAAACTATCCAAATTGATGGCATCACAGATGAATCCGTTTGGAGTAAAGTCACATGGAACCCAATCGATGAATTATGGCTTGGGCAGCCTTACGCTTCTGAAGATTTTCAAGGTCAATACAAGCTTTGTTGGTCAGAAGATGCGCTTTATTTGTTAGTGGAAATAACCGATGACAAACTTTTTGACCAGTATCAAGATCCCTTAAAATTATGGTGGGACGATGATTGCGTGGAGGTTTTTATTGATGAAGACAATAGTGGCGGCGAACATCAATACAATCATAATGCCTTCGCCTACCATGTGGCTCTTGATGGAAATGTGGTAGATATGTCAACTGGAAGAACTGGTAAATTGTACAACAGTCACGTGACTTCAAAACACATGACTTCTGAAAATACAACAATTTGGGAGTTAAAAATTTCAGTTTTTGATGACACCTATGACGATACCAACGACTCCAAAAACAAACCTGTAAAATTACAGGCAGGCAAAAAAATAGGCTTTGCAATTGCCTATTGCGACAATGATTCCAGCCTAGAACGTGAAAATTTTATCGGCTCAATTCCTGTGGAAGGCGACGATAAAAACCGAGGTTGGATTGATGCTAATATATTCGGAACACTTCAACTTAAAAATTAATACTATGAAATCACTATTTACTATTACACTAATACTTTCATTTTACGCTACACAGTCGCAGACAAGTGAGAAAATATATGACATCATTGATGCTGTTTCGGCCGAGCGTATTGAAAAAGATATTACAAAACTTGCCAATTTTGGCACACGTAACACCTTTAGCGATACGGTTTCAGAAACCAGAGGCATAGGTGCCGCAAGACGATGGATTAAAAAGGAGTTTGAAACCATTTCAAAAGCATGCAATAACTGCCTTGATGTATCTTATCAAAAAGATTTTGTAACCAAAGAAGGCAACAATCGTGTCCCTCATGATGCTTGGATAGTCAATGTGGTTGCCATCCAAAAAGGAACCAAATATCCAAATCGCTACATTATTATGAGTGGCGATATTGATTCCCGAGCCAGTGATACCATGGATTTTACAACTGATGCACCTGGAGCCAACGACAATGCCTCCGGAATGGCTGGAACTATCGAAGCCGCAAGGGTTTTATCTAAATACAAATTTGAAAGCAGTATTATTTATGTGGGACTTTCCGGTGAAGAACAAGGACTGTTTGGCGGTGCAGGTTTGGCTAAATATGCCAAGGAAAAAGGATGGGATATTTATGGTGTTTTCAATAATGACATGATTGGAAATATTGAAGGAGTCGATGGTGTCATCGACAACCGAACCTTCCGTATTTTCTCTGAACCAGTACCTCCAACAGAAACCGATCGCGAACGTCAAATGCGTCGTTTTTATGGTGGCGAAGTGGATGGTATTTCGCGACAATTGGCGCGTTATGTCTATAAAACAACCAAAACTTATATGCCAGAGATGAATCCAATGATGGTTTACAGATTGGATCGCTTTGGTCGTGGCGGTCATCATCGCCCGTTTAATGATATAGGTTTCGCTGGACTTCGTATTATGGAAGCTCACGAAAATTACACGCAGCAACATCAAGACATTCGTACAGAAAATGGCATCAATTATGGTGACGTTTTAGAGCACGTTAATTTTGATTATGCTAAAAAACTAACAACTGTCAACGCTATTAACATGGCTTGTTTGGCTTCCGCCCCACCGCAACCAACAACCGTAAGCATTGGTGGTGTTGTGGAAGCGTCAGCAAAATTAAAATGGGATGAAGTTGAAGGCGCAAAAGGTTATAAAATTTATTGGCGAGATACTACGTCGCCCACTTGGGATTATAGCAGATATGTGGGCGATGTCAATGAATTCACATTGGAAGGCATCGTAATTGACAATTATTATTTTGGCGTGGCATCGGTCGGGGCTGATGGTTTTGAAAGTGTTATTGTGTTTCCAAATCAAATTATGAGAAATTAAATAATAACCTTAATTACAAAAGCATTCTCCCGCAGATATCGCAGATATACGCAGAACATAATCAGCGAAAATCAGCGTAATCTGCGGGAGAAAAAATAATCTATCATGATTGAAAATGATATTTCATTTAAAATAAGAGGTTCTATTTTTGATGTTTATAATGGATTGGGAGCTGGTTTACTTGAATCGGTGTATGTCTCTGCATTAGAATGGGAGTTCATGAACCAAGGTTTGCAAGTAAAGCGTGAAGTACCAGTTCCTGTTCATTATAAAGATGTTAAACTAGATTTGGGTTTTAGGATAGATTTGCTTGTTTAAAACAAAGTAATCATAGAAGTTAAGTAGGTAGAGCACCTTGCTGAAGTGCATCATAAACAAGTGTTAACCTATTTAAAGATTACCGATTTAAAACTTGCAATTTTAGTAAATTTCAATGTAGCGAATATTAGTGAAGGAATATTTAGAAAAGTGAATGGATTATAATAATCACGCAAATGACACAGATAAACACAGAAGCAAATCAGCGAAAATCAGCGTAATCTGCGGAAAAAAACAATCGTCAGCTCTAACTCGAAATAAAAATCAATCGCCCGCAGATGACTCAGATAAACGCAGAACCAAAGCAGCGAAAATCAGCGTAATCTGCGGGAAACACATGTGAACTGATGGAAAAAAACAATATCAAATCAAGGGATAGTCATTAACAACGATTTAAGACTTATTCAGTGTTTATTCCCTATTTTAGCCACCAATATCACTTCATTTGGAACAAAAAATAAAATCATTGGCCAAAGCCTCTCGCTGGTATAGAAAAGCACATCGTTTTGTCGCAATACCGTTGGTGGCATTTTTGTTTATAATGGGTGCCACAGGATTGCTTTTAGCGTGGAAAGATGAGTTAAAATTAAAGCCGCCAGCCGAGACCATTGAAGCAAACGGAAGACTATTGATTTCTTTGGATAGCATCAAAAAAAATGCTGTCCTTCATATTAAAAATTTAGGATTATCCACCGAAATAGATCGCATTGATTACCGACCAACAAAAGGATTGGCCAAAGTAGTTTTTGTCAACCATTTTATAGAATTACAAGTGGATTGTTTCACTGGCGAAATTGTATCGGAAAAAACCAGAACAGCAGACATCATCGAAATGATCCACGACGGATCAATTTTAGACTTTATATTTAAAAACAGTTCAAAACCTGTCAAATTGTTCTATTCAACAATCACATCTTTGGCATTGATGTTTCTTGCATTCAGTGGGTATTGGATGTGGTTGAAACCAAAGAAAATCAAGAAATTGAAAACATTAGGAACTGATGAAAAGTAAGAAATTCGAAATCGGACTTCTCAACCAATACCATCTAACTATACAGAGCGATATCCTTGAACCCTTTACTAAAGCCAATCAAAGTCGCGTAAAAGTTAAGGCGTGGCACAATAATAAATGCATCGAAATCTATTCTGCCATTAAAAGAGATAAACATACAGGAGACTACAACATGATGTTTAGTAAACGGAATCAAACTGAATTGGGTATCTTCCAAAATGATTATTTCGAAATGCAAATTTTTGAAGATACATCAAAATATGGTGTTGATATGCCAGAAGAATTGGATGCCGTTTTATCGTGTGATTATGACGCTTTTAAAATATTTGAGTCTTTCACTGCTGGTAAAAAACGAAGTATCATTTACACCATCATTCGAATAAAAAATCCCCAAACACGTATTGATAAGGCTATTGTGATGTGCAATAATTTGAAACGAGGGATTACAAATCCGATGGAATTGTTTAAAAATTAATACATCAATTTTTTAATATTTTCGATATAACCTCTGCTAATTCGAACTACCTCCTCATTTTCCATTGTCACATCGTAGCTTTTAGTGTATTTGTTAAGTTCTTTTACTTTGTTGAGATTGATAATGGATGACCGATGCACTCTTATAAAAATAGCTTCGTTTAGTTTTTCTTCCAACGTAGAAATTCCGTAATTGCTTAAAAAGGTAGTGTCTTTAGTTATCAATTTTGAATAATCGCCATAGGCTTCAATTCTGATGACATCTTCAACGGCAATCGTCACCAGTTTATTCTGTTTTTGAACTAAAATTCGCTCTGGGTATTTTGAGGTTTCTATTAACAAACTTTCAGCCAATGGTCTAACTTTGTTTGTCTCTAATGTGATAGATGAACGTTCTACAGCCATTTTAAATCTATCTTTAGTGTATGGCTTTAACAAATAGTCAACAGCATGCACATCAAAAGCTTTTAATGCATATTGGTCGTAAGCTGTCGAAAAAATAATTTGTGGCAATTCTTCCAGATGGGTCAAAACATCAAAACCTGTCATTCCTGGCATCTGAATATCCAAAAAAACCAAATCGGGTTTGAATTCATTGATTAACTTTACGGCATCTACACCATTATTCGCTTCTCCAAGCAAAATCAAAGACGTGAAATCTTTAAGATACTCCTTAATTAATTTTCGACCTGAAGCTTCGTCATCAACGATTATCACTTTCCTCATAATTCGAAATTGATTTTTAAACCTTGCGGAACATTATCACTTAATATCAAGTTGCTATGGTACATTTTTTCGAGTCGTAATCGTGTATTGGTCAACCCTATACCTTTTTCAAAACTAGCATCTTTATTTTCAATTCCAATACCACTATCCGTTATTTCAAAGGCCAATTTCCCTTTCTTTTTATGTACAGATATGGTTATTTTTCCACCTTTTATCAATGATGCCAATCCATGCTTTATTGAATTTTCCACTAATGGTTGTATGAGCATTGGAGGTACCATGTCATTAAGAATAGCATCATCAACGTCTATATCAATTTCTAACCGTTCTTGAAAACGTTCCTTTTCTAAATCAAGATATTTTCTAACAAAATCAATTTCTTCCCGCAATGGCACCATTTCCACTTGAGATGCTTTAAGTTGGTACCGAAATAAATCCGATAATTCGGCTATCATATGACGAGTTTTTTCATTTTCAGGCGGAACGGAAGCACTAATCGTATTGAAGATGTTGTATAAAAAATGTGGGTTTAATTGGGCTTTTATTGCAGCCAATTCACTTTTTAAGGCAGCATTACGAAGTTCGCCTTCGAGTTTGATTTTCTTTTGATTTTCAATAAAATAGCGATAGGCAAAAAAGCATCCAAACTGAATCATCATAAATAAAGTAGGTATATACCAGTCCCAAATAGCACCGGTACCTACGAGTCTAAAAGACCCCATATAATCTAAGATTTCATAACGAACCGTGCGAACGTAATAAACAATAATTGGTATTAAAAGTGTAACAACACCAATTTGAGTGATTGTCTTTTGATTTTTTAATAGATAAACTCCCAAAAACCAAATCAAAATGGAAGCGAAAAAATAAAACACATATTGCATTCCAGACATTAACCAATAACCCTCAAAATCTGCCCAGCCCCAAAAGCCGTCTGTATTATAGCCGTCAATATTGTACCATAAAACAATGCGATATAATAGAGAGAAAAACAAATAAAAAGCGATAATTATGAGGACGTCTTTTTTCGTTAGATTTTTCATACTCATATTCTTTAAACTATAAAGGTAGAATATCTCTTGTAATTTGAAAACTGGAAATAGATGAGTGAACCTATTTGCCGACGAATTGACTTTTCCAACTCATCGCTCCATACTCCAACTCATCGGAATTGGATTTTTTATGTAGTGTAATCGTTTCATATTTGTAAGGGAAATTAAATAAACATTATGAAATTCATCGCTACCCTTATTATTAGTCTGTCAATTCAATGCTCTTTCGCTCAATATACAATTAGCGGAATCGTAGTAGATACTGAACAAAAACCTGTTATTGCCGGTGTTATTTCTTTGTTGACCTTTGAAAACGGAACATTCGTAAAAGCTTCCATAACCAATGAAGATGGGACATTTACAATCAAAAATATTGATAATGGTGTTTACAAACTATTTATAACGAATCTTGGCTCGATTGATTTCTCTTCAGAAAAAATCATTCTAAATAATGCAAATATAAATCTACCAATCATAACGCTACTAGCAGATGCCGAGACCTTAAATGAAGTTATCATCACTGCTGAAAAACCTTTGGTGCAAGTTTTGGCGGACAAAACTGTTTTTAATATTCAACAATCCATGACTACAGCTGGCGACTCTGGGTTTGAATTGCTTCGAAAAGCTCCTGGTGTTTTGATTGACAACAATGACAATTTAATTGTAGAAGGAAAAGCTGGCATTTTGGTCTATATCGATGATAAACCGTCTGTATTGCGCGGACAGGATTTGGTCAATTATCTAAAAACAATTCAGGCAACTGATATTGATGCGGTCGAAATCATTACGCAACCCTCTTCAAAATTTGATGCTGAAGGAAATGCAGGTATCATAAATATCAAATTTAAGCGTGATAAAAGTTTGGGAACCAACGGAAGTTTAGCCTCTGGAATAACCGTTGGCGACTTTGCACGCTACAACAACTCTGTTTCGCTAAATAACAGAGGTAAAAAAACAAGTTTATACGGTTCGTTTAGCAATCGCTTCGGAGACGCCACCGGATTTATCAATCTCGACCGCACTCAAAACAATACAAGATTTGATTCAAGAACTATTAGCAAAAATGGCTTCAATAACAACAACATGCGTCTGGGCTACGATTATTTCGCAACTCCCAAATCAACGTTTGGAATCTTGCTCACTGGAAACTTTAGTGACGCTCAGAACGACAGCAATTCCAGAACACCCATTATTCCGCAAAGCAATACCGCTCCTACCGAAATTTTGGTGGCAAGTAGCACAACTGACGCCCAGACGTCCAATCTTTATGGAAACCTCAACTATAAATTAAATCTTAAAGAACATACCAGTCTAAACGTCGATTTGGATTATGGTCGTTACACTCAAGCGCGAACCAATCTACAACCCAACCGTTACTTTAATGGTAACGAAACCCAAGTGATTAGTGAGTCCATCAACTTTATGAATACGCCAATAACAATTGATATTATCACTGCAAAAGTGGATTATGAACAAGATTTTTTGAAAGGAAAACTGTCTCTGGGAGCAAAATATTCTAAAATCGTGACGGACAATCAATTTGATTTTTTCGATAGAATCGATGGCGAAGATATCATCAATCAAAATCGAACAAACACGTTTAATTATGACGAAAACATCAATGCTGCCTATATCAATTTCAATAGAATCTATAAAAAATATAATTTTCAAGTAGGCTTGCGGATTGAGCAAACTAAATCTGATGGCGTTCTGAACAGTTTGGAAGAAGACCAAAATGACCGTGTGAAACGCAATTATACCGATTGGTTTCCAAGTGGTGGCATTACTTATCAAATGAATGAAAAAAATTCGGTCGCTTTAAACTATAGCAAGCGTGTACAACGACCCAATTACCAAAGTTTAAATCCGTTTGAATATCAGATTGATGAACTGTCATTCAGTCGTGGAAATCCATTTCTTCAGCCACAATATACCGATAATTTGAAATTATCTCACACCTATAATTACAGATTGAGTACGTCCTTGAGCTATAGTTTAGTCAAAGACTTTTCGGCTCAAGTTACAGAAGCTGTTGGAGCTGACCAGAATTTCTTGAGCCAGCGCAATGTTGCGAATCAGAAAATTATCAATATAGGCATTTCCTATCCGACAAGTTTTAACAAATGGTGGAGCATCTATTTTAGTTTAAATGCATTCAAAAGTATTTATGAGGCGACTAATGAGGATTTTATTTCAACCGAACAGAATACTTTAAGTCTGTATGCTCAAAACACCTTCAAAATTTCCAAAAGTTTTAGTGCAGAAGTTTCCGGATGGTATAGTTCACCATCGGTTTGGGGAGGCACTTATGAAACCAAAAGTCTAGGGTCTTTGAATGTAGCAGTTCAAAAGAAATTTTTAAGCGATGCACTTACTGCACGATTGGGTTTTAATGATATATTATTTACCTCTCCTTGGCGTGGAACCACACAGTTTGGCGAATTGAGAATTGACGGAAATGGCGGCAGCGATAGTAGACAAGTACAGTTTAATCTAACCTTTAATTTTGGCGGCAATGAGGTCAAAAAAGCCCGCAGTAGAGATACAGGTATAGAAGATGAAAAAAATAGGATTTGAACGTGGAATAATTAAATAATAAAAACTATGAGAACTATGAAAACTATTTTAATACTAGTAATGATTATTATTTGCAGTACAGGATTTTCACAAACCACATATTTAAAAATTTCGGAGGAAAACAAAATTTCAGTGAGCTATCCACCTGGCACACCCTTCGAGTTAAAGATGAACATGGTAATATCGTCCTAAAAGAGAGCGATACATCTATACTGTTTAAAATTGATGCGATATATACCTTGAACGGATATCCGACTCATAACAAGGATATAGACGTGTACAAATTGATTGATGGAAACATTGAGGAAATACCTCATGATAATTTCTTAGTAATGGCGAACATGAAAATAGTAGTTATCAATCTAATGGCGTAACATTAAATAAGACCACATGCTCTAAATCTGAAGTGAATGTAACTGATAGCAATGTCGTTATGGAATTCAGCAATGGCATTGTTTTTACCTATGCCGATGGTAAATGTAATGCCAGTTTAAATGGAACGTATGCAGATGTAAAAGGAAAGTATCTAATTACTACCGAGTTTGGACTTATAAAAATAAGTTATAACCCAAAAAATAGAGAGTTTTGGTGGGTTTATGAACCCTTTGCAAAAAAATAAATTTTGAATATAAATACTATCACTTCGAACGCCATTTAAAAACAAAATCGACAACGCTGGAAGTGTTAATCAAAAACTATATGCCACTAATAAAACTCCCATAAGGATCTTTGAATTGGGTGCCTTCCGCAAAACGGTATTTGCTCAATTGCTTGAATTCCACCAAAGCCCATAGCACAAATTCTTTTACAAAATAACTGTCGCCTTTAGACAAATTGGGTTGA
>JBGTCT010000065.1:0-4767 GCA_041748695.1 Aquaticitalea sp.
ATGGCGCACGTTGGTGGAGCCATCACTGGTTTTCTTATCATGTGGTTTTGGAAAAGAAACGAGAAAAATAAATACCGCTGGAATTAAATGAGCATTTCACAAGATATACAATACAAGTTAAAACGTCTCAATGTCCTTGAGCTAATCATTCTTATCAACGTTGCAATCTACGTATTGGGCTATTTGATGACGGTCTTATTTGACTTGAATGACAGTCTTTACTGGCTAAAATTGCCAAGTGATTTTTTTGATTTTCTTTTTAAACCTTGGACCATTTTTACCTATGGCTTTGCACATTATGGCTTCTTCCATATTTTGTTCAATCTATTGGTGTTGTACTATGTTTCCCGAATTATGTTGAATCTTTTTCAACCTAAAATGGCATTGAGCATCTATTTTCTTGGGATTATTTTTGGAGGATTGACCTTTTTGTTGATTTACAATGTCTTGCCATCGAGCATTTTGCATCCGGCCAATGGGTTGGTAGGTGCTTCGGCAGGAGTGAGGGCTTTACTGATTTTCCTGTGTGCCTATATGCCACAAACGGAAGTACGGATGGTATTTTTTAATTTGAAACTAAAATACTTGGGACTTGCATTAGTTGTAATCGATATTGTTGGACTCTGGAGTACGAATCAAGGCGGAAGCGTTGCACATTTGGGTGGTAGTTTGATTGGTTATGTCTATGCTGTTCAACTTCTAAAAGGAATAGATATAGGGTTGGGTTTTCAACATTTTATGAATTGGGTTGAGAATCTATTCAAATTAAATAAAAAATCGCCGTTGAAAACCGTATATAAAGGCCAATCAAATACCGTAGCAGGTCATAATAAAAAAGAGTTTCAGGAGTTTAATAAGCAAAAGCAAATCGACCTCATTCTTGATAAAATCAGCAAAAGTGGTTATGAGAGTTTGACCAAAGAAGAAAAGGCTTTTTTGTTTAAAGTGGGAAAGGACTAAACGTATATGAAGAAGCTCAGCACATTTGATAAGTTCGTATTCTTCTTCAATAGCATTGTTGCCGTCTTATTGCTTCTGTCTTATTTGTTGCCTTACATCGAACCTGAAAAATTTCCTGTTATTTCGGTTTTAAGCCTTTCCGTTCCATTTTTGATCCTTCTGAATTGTCTATTTGTGATTTACTGGTTATTTAAAGTAAAGAAGCAGTTGTTGCTTTCTCTTATAGTTTTACTGATTGGGTACGGTTATTTAAGTTCACTTTATAAATTCTCATCTTCAAAAAATATAGAGGATTCGCAGAATATTTCTATCATGAATTACAATGTGAGGTTGTTCAATCTTTTTAAATGGATTCCTGCAGCTGATGTGGATAAGAAAATTGTCAAATTTATCATGGACAATCAGCCAGACATTTTGTGTTTTCAAGATTATCGACGAGATAAGGACATTCAATTTACCGGATATCATAAATTTGAAGAGATTACAGGTCAGAAAATAAAAAATGGTCAGGCTATTTATTCGAAGTTTCCAATTATCAATTCTGGTTCAATTGCATTTAAAGACACGTATAACAATGCTATTTTTATTGATGTTTTAAAGGGGAAAGACACCATACGAATTTATAACATCCATCTACAGTCCATGAAAATCGATGCCAACGTTGATGCCTTAAAAAAAGAATCGTCAGAAAATCTATTCCGAAAAGTGAGTAAGACATTTGCCATGCAACAGGCACAAACCGAACTTTTTTTACAGCATAAAAATAAATGTCCGTATAAAGTTATTATCGTTGGCGATTTCAATAACACGGCTTATTCCTATGTCTATAAAGAAATAAAAGGCGATATGCAGGATGCGTTTGTAGAGGCTGGAAATGGCTTTGGTCGCACCTTTAATTTTAAATTTTTTCCTGTTCGGATTGATTTCATTTTGGTGGATGAAAGCTATGAAGTCAACAGTTTTAAAACTTTCGATGTGCAACTGTCAGACCATTATCCGATTATGAGTATGATAAAATTGAAATAATTGAGGTATTGAGCCTTCAATTGAAATTCAACTCTAAGTTAACAATACTTTTACATCAATGCACAATCTGCAGTATCCGCAATAATGTGGATGACCAACCCAAGACCAATCAATCGTGTTTTCTTAAAGAATAGAAATGCCACATAAATAATCATCGCGTAATAAGTGTGAAGCGGATGAAAATTAATACTACATCGGTTGGGATCAAACATTGGGTCTGCCAATAAATGGTCTAAATCGATCAGTATTCCGCAGATCATAATGAGATAGGCCATTTTCCAGTTGGATTTAAAAAACAACAAGGCCACCAGTAAAGGCATTCCGAAATGAATTCCGTAATGGATAGTTGATTGTAACATTATAATTTTAGGTGTTGTGCTTCAAGATATAAGGTCGCATTCGGTCCTTCATTACAGATCAAATCAAGAATGCTCAAATTGGGAATAAAGCCGTGCTTATCATCAAACACCTGAACATAGCGTTTAAAATCCTGATCTTTTTCTTTTCTATTATCTGCCAAACTTCGGTAATCCATCAAATTATTATGCGTTTTTTGAAATGTCTTTGTTGTTTCATATTCAAAAGGGAGCTGCAAACAGTCATAAATCACTTCGAGACATTTAAAATTAAAGTCTAAAAGATATTCAAATTCTGTTGTAAACAATGGTTGGAGCTCATGTTCGTAGAATTCAAAAAAAGGAGAACTGCTGTAGGCCGACTGTATGGATTTCCAATGTAAGTCCTGCCAATTCTCATCTTTCGAAATCAAAATATCTTTATACAGTTGCCTGTTCTTTTGACTATAAATCACAGGAATGGTCAAAGGCAATTTTCCGTTTGCATCGTAAATGTACATTCGGTTTCTGTAAGTTTGCTTTTGGTAGTTGTCACAAACTTCAGAAGTTACCTTTTCAGCGTTTGCAATGGCAACGAATGTAGCGATGCTTGGGAAATAAGTAGGATGCAACAATACATTCATGGATCTTTTGCACTATTAAAATGAAATCAATTAATCAACAGTTTATTGATTTGCTTTCCGTTTCTTCCTCCACGCATTAAAACCAAACAACAAAACTCCAATTATAATCGCAGGGATTAAATAAGAAACGGGCTTTCCGCTACCACCAACAGTGGTAAAGAAGCGTTCCCAACGTGGTTTACCGTTTGTGTCCCAACTCATCCAAATAAAAGTTGGTTTCCCAACCACATGATCAAAAGGAACAAAACCCCAATATCTCGAATCTTGCGAGTTGTGACGGTTGTCACCCATCATCCAATAATAATCTTTGGTGAATGTAAACGTATTGGCAGCTTTACCATCAATATTAATTTGATTGCCGTTAACAGACAGTTGATGCCCTTCGTATTCTGTGATGGCACGTTTGTATAATGGCAATACATCTAAATTCAAATCTATGGTTGCTCCAGCTTTAGGAATGTATAGAGGTCCGAAATAATCATTGTTCCATGGATACGCAGGATCTTTAGGGAATATGCCTGAATCTGATTGGCCTAATGAATCTTTTCTCACTGTTACACTCGCCACGTTTGGATGATTTTTCAATCGGTTCATGGCCTCGTCTGTTGCCGCAAACACAAAATAGGATTGTGTCACTTGGTCGTAACCAATGCCATCTGTGATATCATATCGGTTCAAAAGGCCATAAACTTCTTCATTGGAAGAGAACTGACCTTTAAACGTAATATCATAAGAAAACTGAACGCGAGCCCTATCTGGCAATTGATTTTGTTTGCCATTGATGTAGACATATCCGTCTTTTATGGACAATGAATCGCCCGGAAGTCCTACACAACGTTTAACGTAGTTGGTCTTTTTATCAATCGGTTTGTAATAGTATTTATCGGTATGTCGCATATCTAACATGGTATCCACAGGCCAGTTAAAAACAACAATATCATTGTGCTTTATGTTTTGAAAACCGGGCAATCTCATGTATGGTAATTCTGGCCACGCTGAATACGATTTTACCTTTGCAACAGGAATTGTATCATGAACCATAGGTGCTGCAATGGTAGTCATTGGAATTCGAGGGCCATAATGCAGTTTGCTCACAAATAGAAAGTCTCCGACCAAAAGGGTTTTTTCCAATGAAGAAGTAGGAATGGTAAACGGTTGAATAAAATACGTATGCACAATAGTTGCTGCAACTATAGCAAACAAAATGGAACTCACCCAATCACCAGCTGCAGATCTAGGATGTAAACTGCGATCTTTGACGTGTGTAACGTCTACAAAATAGTTGAGATAGTAATTGTAAAACCCTAAAGTAAATAATGCCAAAAACGTATCAGTTGTAGAATTTTTACCAAAGCTTCGCGCTGTTTCGACCCAAATTACTGGGAACATGATCAAATTGACAATAGGCACAAAAAGCAAGATGGTCCACCACCATGGCCTATTGATAATTTTCATTAGAATGGCAGCGTTGTAAATAGGAACAAATGCTTCCCAAGCCTGCCGACCGGCTTTTATATAAAGTTTCCAAGTGCCAAGTCCGTGAATGACTTGAATAACCATGAAAAAGATAAACCATTGAGTTAATGTCATTATTGTTTGGTTGTTTGTTGTTTAGTCTTTTAGTTTTAGACAATATCTTACAATTATCTTGGTATTGCTGTAAAAAGCAAATATATCCTAAATCATAATCTGCAAATTATAAATAGAGAATAACTTAACCAATGTTTAACACATCTTTCATTGTAAATATGCCTTTTTTACCATGAATCCATTCAGCGGCAATGACGGCTCCAAGAGCAAAT
>JBGTCT010000066.1:0-6027 GCA_041748695.1 Aquaticitalea sp.
TTATATTAAAAAAGCATTGCATTATAAATTAATCGTTTTTATATTTGCACCCTCGTAAAATGAAAGACTCGGTAGCTCAGTTGGTAGAGCACAACACTTTTAATGTTGGGGTCCTGGGTTCGAGCCCCAGCCGGGTCACAATAAAAAGTTGAGCAATTGCTTGACTTTTTTTTTATCTTTATTCTTCAATGCGCACGTGGCGGAATTGGTAGACGCGCCAGCTTGAGGGGCTGGTGTCCGATTAGGATGTGGAAGTTCGAGTCTTCTCGTGCGCACTTTTATAATATTTTTTAATATGTTCATCTATATTTGTGTATTTTTGTTTAATAAAATTTGCTAAAAAATGAACAATGTTAAAAGTGCATTTAGCATTAAAGATCTCGAAAACCTCACGGGAATAAAGGCCCATACCATAAGAATCTGGGAAAAAAGATATAATTTACTTCACCCTAGTCGAACCGATACAAATATTCGTTTATATGATTTAGAAAGCCTTCAAAAGTTGCTAAATATTAGCTTTCTAAATGAGAACGGACATAAAATTTCAAAAATCGCCTTAATGTCCAAAGAGAAAAGGTCAGAATTGGTTCGCGAAATTGCCATACGAGGCGGTTCGAACAATCATGCCCTGAATTTGTTTAAAATGTCTATGCTCAATTTTGATCAGCATCTGTTCAAAAATACCTATGACAATATTTCCAAAGAAAAATCATTCAGAGAAATCTTTTATGATGTCTTTATCCCTCTGTTATCGGACATTGGAGTACTTTGGCAGACAGACACCATTACTCCATCTCACGAAAATTTTGTGTCCACATTAATTCGGCAGAAAATCACTGCTAATACTGAAAAATTTCAGGCAGAAATTCGAGAGACATCTAATGACACTTATGTGCTTTTTTTACCAGATAACGAAATCCACGAACTAGGGCTGATGTTTCTCAATCTTGAAATTGTATCCAAAGGACATCATTCCATATTACTGGGCCAAAGTGTACCAGCAAAAAGTTTAGTGGATATCCTCAATTACTACGAAAAGATTACTTTCATATCTTATTTTACCATCAAACCTGAAAAAGAAGAGCTCGACAAATATCTTGAACAATTTGAAGAAATGCTTCTCAAGGACAGAAAAACAAAGTTTTGGATTCTAGGAAGAATGACGCAATATATTGACCTAGAAAAGCTTCCAAAATCCATAAAAACTTTTCAATCAATTAATGACCTCGTTAAAGAATTATAATCTTAAATCTGTTGTTTTTTGTTTAGCTTTTAATTACTTTTGTTAAACAATGAATCAATCAATTTCCATTATCGGATCAGGCTTTTCTGCTTTAGCAGCCGCTAGTTACCTAGCTAAAGAAGGCAACCACGTGACCATTTACGAAAAAAACAAAACAATTGGAGGGCGTGCAAGGCAGTTAAAGAAAGACGGCTTTACATTTGACATCGGCCCTACCTGGTACTGGATGCCTGATGTTTTTGAGCGCTTTTTTGCGGATTTTGGAAAGCATCCTTCAGATTATTACCAGCTTGAAAAGCTTAATCCTGCGTACAGTGTCTATTTTGATAAAGATGATTACATTACCATTGAAGACACTTTGGAGAAAATTTGTCTTGCTTTTGAAAAGGAAGAACCTGGCAGTTCAAAAAAGCTCCAGAAATTTATTGCCAATGCGCAACACAACTATGAGGTAGCAATAAAAGATCTTGTTTATAGGCCTGGCGTTTCGCCTTTTGAATTGATGACGCCCGTGACCATAAAAAAGATAAACCAATTTTTTAGTACCATTAAAAAAGATGTACGCAAGGAGTTTAAAAATGACCGTCTTGCAACAATTTTGGAGTTTCCGGTGTTATTCCTTGGGGCGAAACCAGACAACACACCGTCATTTTACAGTTTTATGAATTATGCTGATTTTGGCATTGGGACATTTCATCCCATAGGCGGAATGTATCAAGTCATTCTTGCTATGGAAATCCTTGCTAAAAGCCTTGGTGTCACGATCAAAACAGAAAGCCCAATAGAAAAAATTATTGTGTCAAATAATAAAGCGACCGCCATTGTTTCAAATGGAATTACCTATCCAAGCGATGTCGTATTGAGCGGAGCCGATTATCATCATTCTGAACAATTATTGGACAAACAATTCCGTCAATATTCAGAAGCGTATTGGGAAAAGAAAGTGTTTGCCCCTTCCTCCCTTTTATTTTATGTCGGATTTGATAAAAAGTTGAAAAACGTCAATCATCACACCTTATTTTTTGACGTAGATTTTGATGCACATGCAAAAGATATTTACGATAAACCAAAATGGCCTGACGATCCATTGTTTTATGCAAGCTTCCCTTCTATAACAGACGATAATTCAGCTCCTGATGGCAAAGAAGCAGCCATATTTTTGATTCCTTTAGCGCCAGGATTGGACGACATACCCGAATTAAGAGAGCAATATTTTAACATAATAATTGAGCGATTTGAGCATTTGACATCACAAACAGTCAAAAATAATATTATCTTTAAAGAATCCTTTTGTGTTAAAGATTTTATAGACGATTATAATTCCTATAAAGGAAACGCTTACGGGATGGCCAATACATTGTTACAAACCGCCTTCTTGAGGCCTAAATTAAAAAGTAAAAAAGTAGCTAACTTATATTTTACAGGACAGTTAACCGTTCCAGGCCCAGGTGTCCCACCATCCTTGATCTCTGGAAAATTGGTTGCAGAATTAATTAAAAAACATCACAACAACTAATTTATGAAAGCATTATTTGACTCGGTTTCCCATCAATGCAGCAAGGCTGTTACAAAGTCTTATAGCACGTCATTTTCTTTGGCCACCAATATGCTTTCTAGCACCATTCGTCAAGATATTTACAATATTTATGGTTTTGTACGTTTTGCCGATGAAATTGTAGACACATTTCACGATTTTGACAAAGAAACTCTTTTTGATCATTTTGAAAAGGATTTGGAATTGGCACTACATCATAAAATCAGCTTGAACCCAATTTTAAATTCCTTTCAAGAAACCTATCACAAATATGGAATTGACAGACATTTGGTTGACTCCTTCATGAAAAGTATGCGGTTAGATTTGCACAAAAACACCTATTTGACCGATGAAGAATATAGATTGTACATCTATGGTTCGGCGGATGTCGTAGGCCTAATGTGCTTAAAAGTGTTTGTAAAGGGCGATTCAGCAAAATATGAATCCTTGAAAGATTGCGCCATGAGCCTTGGATCAGCATTTCAAAAAGTCAATTTCTTAAGGGATTTAAAAGCAGATTATGAAGATTTGAGCCGTACCTATTTTCCCAATACCGATTTGAGCCAACTGGATGAAGATTCAAAAAGAGCCATTATTCAAGACATAGAGATGGATTTTGCAAAAGGACTAAAAGGTATCAAGGAGCTTCCAATTGAAGCCAAGTTTGGTGTTTTTATGGCTTATCGCTATTATAACCAATTGCTCAAAAAGCTAAAAAAAACCCCTGCTCTTGACATCAAGTCATCTCGAATTCGGGTTCCCAACTATAAAAAAATCGAGTTATTAACTCGAAGCTATGTCAAGTATCAACTCAATTTAATGTAATTTTAAGCATGCAAACCTTTCTTTGGATACTGATTTTTTTAGGCACGTTCTCCATCATGGAATTTAGGGCTTGGTTTACACATAAATACGTGATGCACGGTTTTTTATGGAGTCTTCACAAGGATCACCACAAAAAAGATCACAAAAGTTGGTTTGAGCGCAATGACGCCTTTTTTATTTTTTATGCCATCGTAAGTATCATTTGTTTCTATTTGTGGAGTTATGAAGATATGTGGTATTGCTTGCCGCTCGGTTTGGGCATCCTAGCGTATGGTATTGCTTATTTTACTGTTCATGACATCTTTATCCATCAGCGGTTTAAAATATTTAGAAATGCCAACAACTGGTATGCCAAAGGTGTGAGACGCGCGCACAAGATACATCACAAGCATTTGGGCAAAGGTGACGGCGAATGCTTCGGAATGCTATTTGTGCCTTTCAAATACTTCAAAAAATAATTACATCTTCTTTATAAATTATGCAACATGATCAGCATTTCGACTATATTATTATCGGAACTGGTCTCTCTGGTCTGCAACTTGCATTAGCTTTTTCAAAGGATGCTTTTTTTGATGGTTCATCCATAGCACTTATTGATGTGTCCGATAAATCCACCAATGATAAAACTTGGAGTTTTTGGGAAAAAGGCATTGGCAAATGGGATGCTATCATTGAAAAATCTTGGGAGAAGGCACTTTTTCATTCACCAAAAATGTCTTTGCGCTTGCCTTTGGAAAGCTATACTTACAAAACCATACGCTCATTAGACTTTTATAACTTCGCCAAACAAAAATTAAAAATAAAATCTAACATTCGCTTTGTTCTCGATACGATTCTAACCGTATGCGAATCTGACATCGTTACAGTTACCGGAACAAAAGAAATCTACACGGCAAAGCAGGTATTTGACAGCAGAATCCCTGGCGATTTTTTCTCATCGCGGAGTAAGCATACCGTAATCCATCAACATTTTAAAGGATGGGTTATTGAGAGTGAAACACCTGTTTTTCAACCAGAAGAATTCACGATGATGGATTATCGCTTCAGCCATAACAACTCTACCAGCTTTATTTATATGTTGCCTTTTTCTGAACACCGCGCCTTGGTGGAGTTTACCTTTTTTACACCGTATACGGTAGACGTTTCTGTTTATGAAGATGCCTTGAATGCTTATGTCACAAAGCATCTCAAATTGGACCAATATAAAATTGCAGAAACAGAAGTAGGTAATATTCCAATGACGGATTTCCCTTTTTGGAAATATCACACCCAAAAAATCACAAAAATTGGAACTGCTGCTGGTTGGGTCAAGGGCTCTACTGGCTATTCATTTAAACACACCGAAAAGTATGTTTCTAAAATTATCTCCAATATAAAGGCTGGGAACATACCGTCACATCAATTATTTCAGAAGAAATATAAATTTTATGATGCCATTTTTCTTAACGTGTTAAAGCATGAAAACGAAAAAGGGGTATGGATTTTTGAACGTTTTTATTCCAAAAACAGCACCACAACCATGTTCCGGTTTTTGGATGAAGAAACATCATTTGCTGAAGATCTAAAGATTATGCAGTCCTTATTCTCCATGGCATTTATAAAGGCTTTTTTCAAAACCTTAATTCGCCTCCAATAAAGTATCCAATAATGCTCTTATCGAATCGCTGTTCCAATTGGCGGCTCCTGTTTTATCGAGAATAATACTGCCGTTTTTATCAATAATTAAAGTCCGAGGTATCGAAGTGGTTTCCAATTCCTTTGGTTCTTGTGATAGCGATGAATAAACTTTAAAATTGTAATCATGTTTGGCTTTGAACTTTGTAATAGTGGCTTCATCTTCATTGGAAACCAGTAAAAAAACGACTTCATTTTTATAGTCGCTGTAGAGCTTTTCCATACTCGGCATTTCGGCAATGCACGGCGGACACCAAGTAGCCCAAAAATTGACAAGAACCACTTTTCCTTTTGCATCATTAAAATTATAAGGTATTCCATTTTCATCAATCAGATTCCATTGATAATTTGTTAATTGTGCACGCTCATCTTCATCCACAACCGAAGGACTGAACAACGCCAGACCCTTATGAATCAATACCTGTATTTGCTGCCGTGTTTGAGGAATAATCAAAATAACGATAAAAATCAAAAAAATGATTTTATTACCTTGCTTTTTTGAAATCTTCATCATAATTAATTATTAAGGCACAGCCTCTATGTCGAAACCATGCCTTAAATCTAACAAAAAAAATCAGCTCAAAAAGCTGAAAAAAATTAATTTCTATTGACAGTAATAGAATTTGATAAACTGAAGCAACCTTCCAAATTACTAGCATTTTGTCCAACCATAGCACCTTGTAGACCATCTTCAAATCTCAAATACCAAATAAGGCAAACCCCTACTCCTGCATCATCAAAATTCACCCCT
>JBGTCT010000067.1:0-4810 GCA_041748695.1 Aquaticitalea sp.
ACCAACAGGAGGCAATCGAGGTTCTTCAAGAAGCAGAATGTCCATGCTGCGACGTAAAGTGGCAGAACGATTGGTTGAGGCAAAAAACACAACAGCGATGTTGACCACATTCAACGAAGTTGATATGTCGCCAATATTTGCACTCCGTGAAGAATATAAAGAAACCTTTAAAAACAAACACGGCGTTGGATTGGGCTTTATGAGTTTCTTTACATTGGCTGTGGTTAGGGCCTTAAAATTATACCCGACAGTGAACTCCATGATTGATGGACAGGAAATGATTACGTTTGATTTTTGTGATATCAGTATTGCAGTGTCCGGACCTAAAGGATTAATGGTACCTGTAATTAGAAATGCTGAAAACTTAAGTTTTAGAGGTGTTGAATCTGAAGTGAAACGTTTGGCAATCCGCGCGCGTGACGGACAAATTACGGTCGATGAAATGACAGGAGGTACATTTACCATTTCCAACGGAGGCGTTTTTGGAAGTATGCTTTCCACGCCTATTATCAACCCGCCACAAAGTGGAATATTAGGTATGCACAATATCGTTGAACGTCCCGTAGCGATTGATGGACATGTAGAAATACGACCAATCATGTTTGTTGCACTGTCTTATGACCACCGAATCATCGATGGCAAAGAAAGTGTCGGATTTTTGGTAGCCGTAAAAGAAGCTTTGGAAAACCCTACAGAACTATTGATGGACATTGATGTGAAAAGAGCTTTGGAGTTATAGAGCATCTCATCTCAATATATGAAAGGCGTAATTTTTAAAAAATTACGCCTTTTTGATTATAAATTTTTTCTATTTTAAAAGAAGTTTACCAGTACATTGACGGCGATAATCAAAATGGCGCTTAAAATCAAACCAACGATTACGAGTTTGTTGGTTAGGTTAAAATTGTTTTTTTCAAGGCTCATCGTATGGGGTTTTCAGGGCGTTGGAATAAAAAGCCCTGAATCAATGACAACCCAGAGCTTTTAAGTAATTACCCCTAATAATTAACTTACCGTAAATTTCGGCATTAAAAACATACCGCACAATACGTAGAACTACGTATTTTTTAACTTTTTTAGAAGAATTTTTCTGCAAAACGATGATGGTATTTCATGGAATTAAGAAAGCCCTAAATGAATAAACAGTTAGAGCTTTCAATTTTAATAATTCCCCCTAAGAATTAATAGCATTACAAATATCACTATTATAGAAACATCAAACAATACGTAGAACTACGTATTTTTGTGTAAGAAAAATTTTACTAGCTAGAAAAAAAAGGCGCTTCCTTTATATAAAGTAGCGCCTCATTCTCACTAAAATTTAACTAACTAATAATAACTAAAAGAAATTGATAAGTATATTCATTGAGATAATTAGGACTGAACTGATAACTAATCCGACAATAAAAAGGGTGTTGATAATACTGATTTTGGACTTCATGACATTTTGAGAATTAGTCCTTTAGGTAAAAACTCCGAATTCCTAAAAATCCAGAGCTTTTAGAGTCCTAAAAGAAAATTGATTAATAGCATTGTAAAATTCGACATTAATACAATACCAAACAATACGTAGAACTACGTATTTTTACTCAAATATTCTTCGTTTTCTTTTGCGAATAGTGCCAAGCTACTTCCTTTAGACTCAAGATCGAGTTTTCTGATAATATGGCTTTTGTGCTTTTCAACCGTTCTGTCGGATATGAATAAGATTACGCCGATTTCTTTGGCTGTTTTATTTTGGGCAATAAGATGCAGTACTTTCTTTTCTGCAGGTGTCAGTAATTCCAATTCTTCCGGAGCTTCTTCTATTTCTAGATATTCAATCAATTCGGGGCTAAAATAACGTTTTCCGTCCAAAACCGCAGCAATACAATTTTCTAATTCCACTAAAGCAAATTCCTTTAAAACATATCCATATACATGTAAGTCCCTCGCCTCTTGATAAATAGTTTGATCCTTTTCAAAAGTAATAAGGATTATTTTGGTGGATAAGTTTTGGTCGATGCATTTTTCGGCCACTTCCAAGCCGGTCATAAACGGCATCCTGATATCCAAAATAGCAATGTCGGGCTCATGATCTTTGATGAGTTGAAAAGCGTCCTTTCCATTGACCGCACTCCCCAAAACTTTGTATTTTTTTTCTTGTAGAAAATTTTGAAGCCCTTTAAGAATAAGGGGATGATCGTCGGCTATGATGATTGAGGCTGGCATGTGCTGTTAATTGATAGGAGTTCGAGTATAAAGATAGGTACTTTAAATTAATGAAGCGAATAAGGCTACAATTTTAAATAGAGATATTTTTTATCATAATCAATAATCGCTTTGGCCTTTTTTAAAATATCGGCTCCAATGATGCCATCCACAGGTTTTGCATTAAAACTGGTCAATGCCATATTGACATGCGTTAAATTGAATAGAATTAAAGGCACCTTATCTTTTTTCCATTTCCCAATTTTGACTTTGTTCTTTTTGGAAAGTTGTGTAATCATGTCTGTTGCACCTGCACCTGCTGCTTTTACATCACTGTCTTTAGCCTTGAGATTAAAAACCTCTATGGCTTCAAAACCTACGCAAGAACTCGAAGCGCCAGTATCTAAAATAAACAGTCCTTTTACACCATTGATGGTGGCCTTGATTTCAAAATGATTGGTTTTTGTAAAGGTGAGTTTAATTTTAGTATAGCCTCTTTCAAGAAGAAAGTCTTTTAATAACATCATTCGGTTGTCCTTAATTTTATGAATTGTGTTTTTCTAATTTTGAAAAGTATGGAAAAATTAAATAGTTGCCAAGTTCCATTAACATCAAATTATAAGTCTGTGAGCAGAAAATCCTTTTAAAACATTTATTTTTGCCCCATGATCATTACCGATACCCATACACATTTATATAGCGAAGCATTTGATGAAGACCGCAATGAGATGATCAATCGTGCGCTTCAAGACAACGTTTCACGTTTCTTTATTCCAGCTATCGATTCGACGCATACAGAAGCTATGCTTCAACTGGAATCTGATTTTCCAGAGCATATTTTTTTAATGATGGGATTGCATCCAACTTCCGTTAAGGACACTTATAAAGACGAATTGCGCCATGTAGAAGAAATGCTTGCCAATCGACATTTTTTTGCCGTTGGAGAAATTGGGATAGATCTGTATTGGGACAAGAGCACTTTGCCGATTCAAATTGAAGCGTTTAAGCATCAAATACGGCTGGCAAAGACCTATCAATTGCCCATCGTGATTCATTGTAGGGATGCCTTTGATGAAATATTTGAAGTATTAGAAAGTGAAAAAAGTGACGATCTCTTCGGGATCTTTCACTGTTTCACCGGAACTTTAGAACAGGCGAAGAAGGCTATTTCCTATCAAATGAAATTGGGAATTGGTGGCGTTGTGACCTTTAAGAATGGAGGCATTGATCAATTCCTCAATCAAATCGATTTAAAACACATTGTTTTGGAAACCGATTCACCTTATTTGGCACCCAAACCATTCCGAGGAAAACGCAATGAAAGTTCCTATATTATAAAGGTATTGGAGAAGCTATCGGAAATTTATAAGCTTTCCGAAGAAAAAATAGCCGAAATTACCACTCAAAATTCCAAAGACGTATTCAAAATTTAATCATGCCACAACCACAGCCAACCATTTTATTGATTTACACAGGTGGCACCATCGGGATGATGAAAGATCCTGATTCGGGAGTTTTAAAGGCATTTGACTTTAGCAACCTTCTAAAAAAGATTCCCGAATTAAAATTGTTGGATTGCGAGATTAAAACCGTGTCATTTGAAAAACCTATCGATTCATCCAACATGAATCCGCAATATTGGCTTCAAATTGCAGAGCTCATTGAGAGTCATTACGCTGCCTTTGACGGTTTTGTGGTTTTGCACGGAAGTGATACGATGAGCTATTCGGCGTCTGCCATAAGTTTTATGTTAGAGAATTTGGCCAAACCTGTTATTTTCACTGGATCGCAATTGCCCATTGGTGATTTGCGCACCGATGCAAAAGAAAATTTAATCACCTCTATTCAGATGGCATCATTGCAGCATAATGGAAAACCCGTAATTAGGGAAGTCGGACTTTATTTTGAATATAAACTATACCGAGGCAACCGAACCACAAAAATTAACGCAGAACATTTTGAAGCGTTTGAGTCTTTGAATTATCCTTGCTTGGCAGAATCCGGAGTGCATATTAAGGTGTCCAATGATTATTTGCTAAAACCAAATACACGGAAAAAATTAAAGATCCATAAAGAATTTGACACAAATATTGCCCTTATTAAATTATTCCCTGGAATTTCGAGATCATTTTTAGATACTGTATTATCAACTCCAAACCTGAAAGGACTTATTTTAGAAACCTACGGAGCTGGCAACACCTCCACACAAGATTGGTTTGTAGAATTGCTTAAACACACCATCAAAAAAGGGATACCTATTATTAACGTCACACAATGTTCTGGCGGAAGTGTGATAATGGGACAATACGAAACCAGTTCACAGCTTAAGAATATTGGCGTTATTTCAGGCAAGGATATCACAACGGAGGCGGCAATTGCTAAATTAATGTATCTATTGGGAGAGAAAATTTCTGCTAAAACCTTCAAAACCATCTTCGAAACATCATTAAGGGGTGAAATGTCTTAAAATTAACACCAAAAAATTTTTTTGCGCTAAAAGTTTTTTCGTTATTTGGCACCGCAATTCAATTGTAAAACTTTAGAGAGGTGGCCGAGTGGTCGAAGGCGCACGCCTGGAAAGTGTGTATACCCCAAAAGGGTATCGAGGGTTCGAATCCCT
>JBGTCT010000068.1:0-3937 GCA_041748695.1 Aquaticitalea sp.
ACCAACAGGAATAAAAAAAAGAAATTGGCTTCTGGTCAAGATCAAAATAAACAAAATGGGCAATGCCACCCATAATTTTCTCACATCATTGGTCAGGAAACTTTCTATATAACAAATCGTTACCAATAAGTACAGCGGATATGTAAGCGCTTCAGACAAATAGACATTGGCTAGATTTTGAACATAAATATAAGGCACCACCAAAACGACTGCCAATAATAAATAAAAAATCTGGTTTAGGGTTAAAATCTTTTTTAATCGAGTCACAAATATATAGATGGACAAGAGCCCGATTAAGCCTTGAACGACGGCAGTAATCAATGCAAATTGACTTCCAGAAATCAATTGTAGAGCCCAAAGAAATACTGGGTAACCAGCTGATCTATAAATGTCCATATTCAAATAACCATCTGAATCTGGGAACAATTCAATAGGCTTAATGACGGCAACAAAAAAAACGACAAAAAGTATACAGAGCAGTATAAATTTGAATCGCTTTTCGGACATTTGATAATTTATGGTCATAATTGGAGTTAAAAGTAAAAATAATTTTAGTTTTACATCATTCTCAAAGGTTTACTTTTATTGGAAGCAACAAAACATTATTCAGATTCGGGTTATAAGGTAGAACGTTATACGTCCTCAAAATCATTTGAATGGAACGAGTTTATTTCCAAATCAAAGAATGCCACGTTTTTATTTAACCGGAATTTTATGGAGTATCACAAAGATCGGTTTGAAGATTATTCGTTGATGGTTTATAAAAATGAAAGGCTCCTCGGTTTGTTACCTGCCAATAGATTAAAAAATGTCATTCATTCGCACCAAGGATTAAGCTACGGAGGTTTAATACTTCAAAAGACCGTAAAGTTTAGTGATGTTTTAATTGTTTTTAAATCCCTTCTTGAATTTCTGCTTGCCAATGGTATGAGTCAACTTAACCTTAAACCGATTCCGAAGATATATCATTCCTTGCCAAGTGATGAGATGGATTATTTGTTGTTTCTTCTAAAAGCTGAACTTCAAAAAAAAGAAACGCTTTCGGTAATTGATCAAATTCAGAAATCAAAAATAGCTTCCAATAGATTGGAAGGCTTAAAAAGAGGTCAAAAATCACAACTTATAGTTAAGGAAGAAGCGCATTTTGATAGCTTTTGGAATTCCATTCTTTCAGTGAATATAAAGAAAAAATATGACGTTGAACCTGTTCACTCTTTGGAGGAAATTGAGCATTTGAAAACTTTGTTTCCTGAAAATATCAAACAGTTTAATGTATATCATAACACTAAACTTGTTGCAGGAACAACCATATTTGAATCCAATCAGGTGGCTCATTGTCAATACATCTCTGCCAACGAGGACAAAAATTCATTAGGGAGTTTAGACTTTTTACACCATTATTTAATAACGAACGTTTATAAGGATAAAAAATACTATGATTTTGGATCTTCCAATGAAGCAAATGGAAATAAAATCAACAAAGGACTCCAATACTGGAAGGAAGGGTTTGGAGCACGAACCATCATCCAAGAATTTTACAGCATACAAACGGAAAACTACCATTTGCTAACTGATGTTTTAGAATGATCAAATTTTTAGATTTACACAAAATCAATGCGCGCTTTGAGCCTAAACTTCAGAAGCAATTTCAGCAGTTTTTGGATTCAGGACATTATATTCTTGGTAATGAAGTCGCAAATTTTGAAACCAGTTTTGCAGGGTATTGTGGCGCCAAACATTGTATTGGCACAGCCAACGGCCTGGACGCACTTATTTTGATATTTAAGGCTTACATTCAATTGGGGAAGCTTCAGTTGGGGGATGAAGTTATTGTTCCTGCCAATACGTATATAGCGAGTATTTTATCCATTATACATGCTGGATTAAAACCTGTGCTGGTTGAGCCCGATGAACAAACACTCAATATCTCGTCTTTAGAAATTGAAAGAAACCTTACAAACACTACCAAAGCCATTTTAGTCGTTCATTTATACGGACAATTAGCTGATATGGATGCAATCAATAAAATTGCGAAACAAAATAATTTATTTGTCATTGAAGATGCCGCACAGTCACACGGTGCAAAAAGCTCCTCCTTTGGAGGGGTTGGGGAGGCAGCAGCTTTTAGTTTTTATCCCAGTAAAAATTTGGGCTGTCTTGGCGATGGAGGTGCAGTAACCACCAATGATAGTGAGCTTGCCAATTGCATCGCCATGATGCGCAATTACGGAAGTTCAAATAAAAACGTCAATGATATTATTGGCCTTAACAGCCGATTGGATGAACTGCAAGCTGCCTTTTTAAATATAAAGTTAGAATATTTGGATGCCGATAATTCTAGGCGACGAGCAATAGCAAAGCAATACCTTTCAGAAATTAAAAACAATAAAATACGGCTTCCGTTTTACGACGGATCTGATAACCATGTGTTTCATTTGTTTGTAGTAAGAGTAGATCATCGAGATTGGTTTATAGAGTATTTGAATACGAACGGAATAGGGTGGCAAATTCATTATCCCACAGCACCTCATCAACAAAAGGCGCTTTCAGAATTCAAACATAAATCATTTCCTCTAAGTGAAGACATTCATAAAACGATTATCAGTATTCCTATAAGTCCTGTGATGACTGATGAAGAAGTGAAACAAGTTGTAAATGTTTTAAATCGTTATTAATTGGGAAGATTTCAATCATATATCAATAATCATGTGTTGTTCAAAGTAGCTCATTTGAACACTGCTACTGTTGTTACAAGAATGATTGCTGGAATTTTGACATCTAAAGCCATAGCAGTACTTATCGGTGTAGAAGGGATGGCATTGATTGGCAATTTGAGGAATTTTTTGAGTGCTGTGCAGGCTGCTTCTATTTTAGGGTTTTATAACGGACTGGTAAAGCAAATTTCCGAGTTTAAGGAAAACGCACTTGAGTTGAGCAAAACAATTTCCACAGCCTTTTATGTTGGATTTGTTTCCACATTTTTAGTAGCATTTATTTGTTATTACAACGCAAATTTAATCAATAATTTTTTGTTTTCTCAAAACTACAATTACGCCTATGTTATAAAAATATTGGCAATAGCGTTGCCATTTTATTCCCTGAATATGTTCTGTTTTTCCATTATGAATGGCTTTTCAAAATACCGAATGCTTTTGGTCATCAACATTATTGGACAACTGCTTGGTTTGGGAATCACATTGCTTTTAATTTATCAAAGCAATATTGATGGTGCGTTGGTTTCGGCGGTTATTACGCCATCTTTACTGGTTTTGATGACCTTTGTGGCCATTATGAACCAACGAAGTTTGGTGTCTTCCATAATAATCTCGAATATCAATCTGACTGTTCTCAAAAAATTTGGGCCTTTCGCCATTATGGCTTTGGTTACGGCCTGCGCTGTTCCATTTGTATCCATTGTTATCAGGAATTACATTATCGATGTTGTCGGCATCAAAGAAGCTGGTTATTGGGAAGCCATGAACCGTATTTCCGATTATTATCTGATGTTTATCATGTCCATGATGGGTCTTTATTTTTTGCCCCGATTTTCTGAAATTGAAAGTAAATCGGAATTTAGAAAAGAAGTTTTTAACTTTTATAAATCTGTTCTCCCTTATTTTGGTGGTGCTTTGGTTTTGATATATTTATTTCGATCCATTATTGTGCCTCTGGTATTTTCTGACGCGTTCCAACCTACCGAGAATTTGTTTTTATGGCAACTATTGGGAGATTTTGTAAAGGTTATGTCCATAGTGATTGCTTATCAATTTATTGCCAAGCGCATGTTCTGGCACTTTATCATCATTGAAGTTTTTTTGGTTTTTATGTTATATCACACTAGTATTTACTTTATTGATGTGTTTGGTGTCAAAGGAGCTGTTATTGGGCATTTTGTGAGCTATGTACTGTTCTATGGTGTGGTTTTGCTTTTGTTTAG
>JBGTCT010000069.1:0-2229 GCA_041748695.1 Aquaticitalea sp.
TTAAAAAACGCAGGAATGACGTGCTCCAGAAACATATCGCCAAAACCTTCACTTGCATCTTTTGGAAGCTCGCAGGGCAAATTATCGACAGCCATTACCGTTATGGCATCTTTTGCATCAAAGGCAACCTCGGTTTCAGAATGTGGATCGTAGCCATAAAACGGATTTGCTATGGTAGAGGCACGCAAGGTGGATGCTACGGGCCCGTCGACATCGCAACTAATATCTGCAACGAGATTAATATTGAAATCAGATGACTTTGCGTCTTCACGAGAAAATAAATAGGGTGCATTGTTCCCATAAAAATGGCCTGCAATGAACATGTCGGTTTCTTTGGCGTACGGCATAAAATTGCTTTCATATCCGCTCGGATCTTTATAAAATTCATCCCTATTACCAACTTTGCCATCTTTACGTTTGTTGTATTCCATGACATCGACCATACAATATACAGGTTCAGTAAATTGACTCGTTAGGTACAGCGCATCACTTATTTCCTTAATGTTTAAATGGTCTAGAATCTCTTTAGCACCATGGGCTACTTTCCCTGTTCCAGAAAGCAAAATTTTGATATTTGGAATTTTTATTTTATCCAATTCTAATTTGACGTCCTCCAAATCTTTTAAGGATTCTACTTTAGGAAGATTGTATAAACCATCTCTCAAACCCAATGCCCGAAATGCATTATACGCACCAACCAAACCAGCATATCGACCAAAACCAATAAGCCGTGCACCACTTTTTTTGACGATGGTTTCATGGTCAAATAGCTCTATGTTTTTCTCGAGAATTGCCATCAACAGTTTTCTATTGTAAGGTTGTTTTTTAATGGTATGGGAAAAGAAAAAATATTTTTTATTTGCAATCAACGCCTCAATGGGAACTTCCTTAACGCCAATCATCACGTCGCAATCTGACACATCGTCAGTGACTATAAAGCCTAAAGCTTCGTAGGCTGCATCTGGGAAAATCCGTACATCGCTAGATTCCACTATTAAGTATGCCTGTGGGAACTGATCTCTGACTTCCGCCAATTTTTCGGGTGAGAATACGACGCGTCTGTCTGGTGGGTTTTTACGTTCTTTGATGATGGCAAATTTCATTGGTCTAATTTGGAATAATATTTGCACGAAAATACTAGGATTTGTAGGGTTAACCAAACTTTTTGGTAACTTTGCATCTGCGTTAAGGATGGAGCAATCTGTTTGAGCTCTCCCGATTTTTCATCGGGAAGCGAGTTGCGAGAGCCTGACCCTCCCGATAGTTATCGGGAGGGTAACGCCAAAATAAAAAAAATTATCATTCTAAGATAATCCCGAAGTTTCGGGACTGCCTTCGCAGGGATAATGGGGTCGACTGGTTTTGACAGCGAGATTAATTAGATGGTAAGCACGTCGCGTAATGACTTTGAAACGCGTAAAACACTAGGTCAACCTTTTAAACGGCGAGAATAACTACGCTTTAGCTGCTTAATTCTGAATCAAGTAAGAATTAGCCTTTGTCCTACCAGGTAGGAGTGCTAAATGTCCCTTGAAAGCCTTGGTTAGCGGCGGTCAGATTAGGGGCATCGTAAAAGTTAACATAGGATAGTTAGCGCTTTGATGACTATTTGAAACTAAAAAGATAAGTTGTAAGTAGAGTGTTTTTAATCAGCTTGCAATCGAAAACCATGAAAAAACTACACGTGTAGAAAGCCTTTTGGTTACTTGTTTGGACGAGAGTTCGATTCTCTCCGACTCCACTTATTGGGTATCAAAACCCACCAAAAACCCTGTAATCGTATGATTTACAGGGTTTTTCATTTTTTATGACGTCAGATAAATTCATCTAAAACCACCTCAATCGAGACCAATTCGGGTACCTATTATGAATATTGGAAATAGGTCTCGCTAAACTACTTATTTCAATGATTTTCAATATTTTACATCTGTTAAACTTTTGATTTATACATACTAATTTCATACTTTTAAGTAATCAAGCGAGACCTAAAATTATGAAATCATGAAAACAGACTTTTCAATTCACTTTCATTTAGTAAATTCAAAGATGAATAATCAAGGATTAGCTCCTATTTATTTGAGACTAACCGTGAACAATAAACGTATTGAATACAGCATTACCAGAAGGATTGAGCCAAAACTTTGGAACAAAAGGTCGCAAAAAGCGATGGGTACAAATCGTGAGGCTGTGGAAATTAATAATCACATTGACAATCTGAAACATAAGCTC
>JBGTCT010000070.1:0-2480 GCA_041748695.1 Aquaticitalea sp.
TATTATAATCTCTCCAAAAGTCATCTGTCTCCAGGAAAAGAAAAACCCTTCCACCAGCCTGATTCCCAATAAATTCTTCCTGCCCGGTTTTTGAAGCTCTTGCCAAAAGAATTGTAGTTCCCCCAGAACCCGGAGGTGAAACCACCACCCAGCGTTTGTTCTCATCCGGTTGATAAATATCCTCTATTAACTCAAAACCTAACTTTTGAGTGTAAAATTCAATCGCTTCATCATAATCCCTTACCAGTAATGCAATGTGAATGATAGATTGTTTCATATAGTTTGTAATATTCTAATAAGATAGATTTAGCCTTTAGATCCGGGAGAATCCAAAATGTTACAGACATGTCATGAAAATCACCAATAATAGAAATATTGTTGAATTATCGAATGTTTTAAGTGTGTTGGTAATAATAAATTTTCTCAAATAATCTATAAGGCTAATAGAAATTAATATTTTGGGTGTTTTTTCCTGCAGGGATGGTGCTTATTTAGATGGATTAGGGAGGTTTCTTTTCGGTTTTTCGGTTTTAACTCCGCGCAATTTTCAGAATAGCACATACAATTTCATCCACCTATTCCCCATTAATAAATAAACTTTTATGAAAATGCGCCTCCTTTCTAAATCCCAATTGTTTTAAAAGTTTAATTGAACCGGTGTTTTCGGGATCAATTGAACCTACAACGATCAATTCTGGAATCTGCATTTTCAAATGCTCAATAGAATTACAAATGTTAGGTTTAGAACTTTCAGCCCCACTATTGCCATTACGATGTTACCTGTCGTTTTGTGCAAAGTTGTCCTTGCTATTTTATTTTCTTTCCTTCCATTTTGTTTCCTCCCTGAGCAAAAGTGAGTTTGCAAACTTTTCCATTTTCATCCCTTTCGAATAAGATGGTAGCATTAAATTCTTTTAAGAAAAACGATGATTCATTTTCGGGATAAATTCTTAACGGTGTTTGATTTGTCATAGATGCGTAAGGTTCACCACCATTCAAAGTTATATAAAACTCCATTCCTTCTTGAATTTTGTAAACTCCTACCACTTGGTTAAGCTGTTCTGAAGTTAAAGTTATTTCCTTTTTACCTGTCGGATTTGGTTCCGGTAATCCATATAATGCGTAACGTATGGTTTTGTTGATAATTTCTGCCCCTTCGTGATTGAAAAGTATAATAATTGTTTTGTCATTATCAATATGTTGCTCATTTAAAGTAAGATAACCAGCCCAGCCACCAGTATGTGATACTACCTTTCCAAATACTTTGTTATTGTCGAGTTGCCAGCCATATCCATAATCAAAAGTAGAACCATCTGCGAGTATAGCAGGTGTGAACATTTCTTTTTTACCTTCTGCGGAAATCAGTTTATTAGTACCTATTGCTTTGTTCCACTTCAATAAGTCCTTTACAGTAGAAAATACACCGCCATCACCAATGATACCGCTTAACATTTTTACGTAGTTATATTCTTCCAATTCATTAGTAAGGACTAATGCCTTCAAGCTATCTGAATAGGAATAAGAATGTGCCAGATTTTTAATCTTTCTTGATGAATGTTTACCTTCTTGCACAAATGTACTTTTCATTTCTAAAGGTTTGAAAATAAACTTCGATAGAAAATCACCGTATTTTAACCCTGATACTCTTTCTATAATGCTTGCCAATAGTGCATATCCCGTGTTGCTATATCTCCAATCTTCAGCCGGCTCAAATAATATTTTTGGCTTTTCTTGGGAAAAATATTTAATGACGTCATCATTTGTTGCTATTTTATCCATATCGAATGATGCTTCGAGTAATTTCATATAATCTGGCAATCCTCCTGTATGTTGAAGTAAATGCTTAATCGTAACTCCTTCGTAAAAGGATAGTTCGGGAATGTATTTAGAGATAAGGTCATCATAATTCAATTTCCCTTGTTCTTTTAACAGCACAATGCCAACTGCCGTAAACTGCTTTGTGACAGAGGCCAAATCAAAAATGGAATTCTCAGTTAATTTTTCTTTAGTTCTTTCATTGGCTAAACCAAAGCTGTGGTTATAGGTTATCACTCCCTTTTCAGCAATAAGCACATTGCCGTTTAAACGACCTTTTTCGTGCAAATTGTTTAATAGACTATCGATTCTTTGTATATTACCTTGTCCTGATACTATTTGAGCAACTAAAAGTGCCATCAAAGTGAATTTGTATTTCATTGTTTTATAGTTTTTAAAATTGATTAAATAAAAGAGTTAATTTTTTTGATATGGGCAATATATTTCTACCCCAACCAGGTTGGGAGTTTTTAGAAACATTATAAAAGTGTAATAGATTTTATTTGTCTTGTCTTCGCAGGTAGAAGAAATATGCAAAATAACTCAGACCAATACTAAAAGCCATAATAGCCAAAGAATGAATATTTATAGGGCCGGTAAGGTGGGTAATTATTAAGCCCGTACCAATGCCACAAAACAGAATAGCCAATTTAATAATGTCCCTG
>JBGTCT010000071.1:0-17172 GCA_041748695.1 Aquaticitalea sp.
TTTTAAGGCTTTGTATTCCGAATTTTAACATTCAGAGTTGAGAAATGCATGCCATTTTTATTACTATTACATCTTATTAAGGCCAGATAATAAAACGAAAATTTTAGTCGTTTTCTAAGATTATAAAAATCAATTCGTCGACCCATTTCAATAGTCGTTTTTAGTTAATTCAATTCTAAAA
Organism: Aquaticitalea sp.; assembly: GCA_041748695.1. Taxonomy (GTDB): domain Bacteria; phylum Bacteroidota; class Bacteroidia; order Flavobacteriales; family Flavobacteriaceae; genus JBPOFM01. Next base: position 182 of record JBGTCT010000071.1, read on the forward strand.
TGAATCAAATTAAAACGCTTACTTTTGACACAATGCAAATAAATATTTAAGATATTGGAAATCATAAGGTGTTGTCGGCTCACTTAAATTTTGTAAATTTTTGATTCCTCATCTTTATGATTTTTCAATGAAGGAAATAGAACATCAAATTAGAATGATTAGTAAAACATTTTTTTATAAAGGGCTTTTTGTTTTATTGATTATAGTAAGCATGCTTTCCAACTCGTTTGAAGCAGTTATAGCACTTTCGCTTTTAATGCTAGGTATGTTGTTGATGTCAAAAAGGACAATGTTATCAACAACCTTTTTCTATATACTCATTCCTCTATCTTTAATTATTATTCTTTCCATTATAGTAGGTCTTTTTTACAACAATTTGGTATTTATTAATTTTTTAAAAGACTTTTTGTATCTAATCAAACCTATATTGTTTCTTGTAATAGGATATCTTGTAAGCCAAAAAATAGATGACAAGATTAGTTTTTTAAAAATCATCATTTATACTGCTGCTTTTTCTGCAGGCTATCATATTTTTCGATTTATAGTATATTTTTTTCAGACGGATTCATTTAACATGCATAATATGCGTTCATCTATTGGTTTGGATAATTTTTTAGAATTATTTGCATTGGCCATTATTATTTCAAAATCGAAATATCACGACTTTAACATTAAATATTTAAGGTTGATTACGATAATTTTATCAATATCATTTGTACTATATTTTTCAAGAACAATGGTAGCTTTGATAATTGTGGTGTCATTAGCCTTTTTGGGTTATTTGAGATTATCAAAAAAGGGATTGAAATATATTAGTATTGGGTTAGTCTGCCTGATTGCATTTTATACTTATCTTTTTTCAATTGATATTCCCCGGAATAGCAAAAAAACAGTGGATAATTTTCTATATAAGATAAAATTAGCACCAGCAGAAATCTTTGTTCCTCAAAAAAGTTTTGATGTAAAGGATCATGCAAAGTTATGGGATCATTGGCGAGCTTACGAAGCAAATAAGGCAATAGGTCAATTGAACGAAAAAGGGTTTTTGGGATGGTCAGTCGGTTTGGGCGCAGGCTCATTAGTCGATTTGGGGTTTTATGCACCTCTATCAAATGACAAGAAAGGAATGCGCTATATATCCAATATACATAACGGATATGTCTTTGTTTTATACAAAACAGGGATTTTGGGAATTTTGCTATATCTCACATTCTTGCTCGGAAATTATCTTGCGTACAAGAAGTATAAATACAAGAACCCATTTTTGGCCAATATGATTTATGGAATTGTTTTGTTTTATTTAGCTACTACATTAGTGATTACCGGCATCTATAATTTAGCGGACATCATTGCTTTAATTTTAGGAGGTATTTTATTTTTAAATCACAAAGAAGCATGAAGATTGGAATATTAGGCACTCGGGGCATCCCAAATTATTATGGTGGATTTGAGCAGTTTGCAGAGTATTTTGCTGTGTATTTGGCCCAAAACAACCATGATGTCTTTGTTTATAATTCAAGTAGCCATCCTTATAGGGATGTATTATTTAAAGGAGTAAATATCATTCATTGCCCTGATCCCGAAAATAAAATTGGCACAGTAGGACAATTTATCTATGACTTTAATTGTATCATGGATTCTAGAAAGAGGAATTTCGACATCATATTGCAACTTGGTTATACCAGTAGTACAATTTGGCATCGAATCTTACCCAAGAAAAGTTTAATCATCACCAACATGGATGGCATGGAATGGAAACGTTCCAAATACTCAAGTTTGGAAAAAAAATTCTTAAAATATGCCGAAAAACTCGCCATCAAGTCTAGTGATTTCTTAATTGCAGATTCTATAGGAATTCAAAATTATTTAAAAAAGGAATATAATAAGGAATCAAAATATATTGCTTACGGAGCTAAACCATTTTACAATCCGAATAGTGATTCGTTGGAATCATATGGGGTTAAACCAAACAATTTTAATATGCTCATCGCTAGATTTGAGCCAGAAAACAATTTGGAAATGATACTGGATGGTGCAGCAAGTGCAGTCAAAAAAACTCCTTTTTTGGTGATTGGTAAACATGACTCAAATAAATTTGGGGCTTATTTAAAGGATAAGTATAAAGAATGTGATCATATAAACTTTATGGGAGGAATTTATAATATAGATCATTTAGATAATTTGAGACATTATTCTAACTTTTATTTTCATGGTCACTCCGTTGGCGGAACGAACCCTTCTTTGTTGGAAGCTATGGCCTCAAAAGCGCTAATTATCGCGCACAACAATGAGTTTAACAAGTCAATATTACAACAAGACGGATTTTACTTCAGTTCAGAAGAGGAAGTCAAAAATCACATAGACACCATTACAAAAGACCAGCATAACGATAAAATCGAAAATTGCTTTGAAAAGATAAATCAAACATTTACATGGGAATTGATTAACAATACGTATTTAAACTTTTTTAATGAATGTAGACAGTAAGCTTAAAAAATTTTTGGACTCCCAAGAGTTTTTGGCCTACCTAATTGCACTGGTATTGTCAACACTGTTTATTGGGTATGCGCCTAGTGGCATTGCCATGGGTGTTTTTATGTTTTTCGCATTGAGATATTCAATCATTCAGGGAATTAAAGAAAAGGTCGATTTTAAATTATTACTTCCAGTAGGTCTTTATTTGCTTTTTTCGTTGACTTTATTTTGGACAGTCGATAAAGATCAGACAACTAAAGGACTGCAGAGAACCATTGTGCTCTTTGCGCTACCTATTGCCTTTCATTTAATTCCTAAATTCAGTTTAAAATCATTCAATATAGTATTAAACATTTTCACGATTTCAAATATGTTATTTGGAATATTTTTCTTGATTTCGGCTGCTTTTCGTTATCTCACAATGTCTTCGTTAAGTGTTTTTACCTATCATGATTTGGTCATTGAACTAGAGTTGAATGCCATTTACGTTTCGGTGACTTTCTCCATTAGCTTATTTTATTTACTATCAAAAAAGGCGAAATCAACCTACGATGTGTTATTAATTGTTTTTTTTATTATTCTGGTGCTTTTATTATCATCGAAAATCATGCTTTTTCTTTTATTTTTAGGCTCTATCATTTACTTTTTTTCCGTTAAGGTAAATAAACTCAAGTTCACTATTGCAGTCTTTATTGGAATTGTTATTATTGGCTTAACCTCTCAAAAATCACTGGAAAGATTTTTATTTGAGAAGGAAACCAAGATTAAAGAGGTCGTGTCACAGAATGAATTCGGACCTATATATCTATGGACGGGGACTTCCATAAGATTATTACAATTAAGAATTTTAAAAGAGCAAATAGAGGAAGAAAATATTTTTTGGAAAGGATTTGGGTTATTTGCATCAAAGGAAAATATTGTAAAAAGGCATTTGCAGCTTAAAACACACCCAGGATTTCACAGCTATAATTATCACAATCAATATGCCCAAATAATTTCTGAATCGGGGGTTATGGGATTGTTGATATTAATGAGCATGTTGGTAGTGTTATTTTTGGACGCTCTAAATTCAAAGAACTTTTTATTCATAATGTTGAGTATTACCTTTACTTTTGTCTTTTTTACCGAATCTTTATTATGGAGGCAAACAGGATTGTTTTTATTCATTTCCTTTTATTGTCTATTTAGTAGAACCGAGATTGCAAACAAAAAATTTAAAACAGGATGAAAATATCAGTTATAGGTACTGGATACGTAGGATTGGTTACGGGTACATGTTTAGCGGAAACAGGAAATGATGTTCTTTGTATCGATATCGATGAAAACAAAGTCAAAAAAATGCAAAATGGCGAAGTACCCATTTACGAACCACACTTGGATGTGTTGTTTGAAAGAAATATAAAAGCAAACCGCTTAAAATTTTCAACTTCCTTGGAAGAAGGTCTAGATTTTGGCGACATCATCTTTCTTGCCCTACCAACTCCAGAAGATGAAGATGGCTCAGCCGACTTATCCTATGTGTTGGGAGCAGCAAAAGATATTGGGAAATTGCTAAAAGGCTACAAAGTGATTGTCGATAAAAGCACTGTGCCAGTTGGTACTGCCGATAGGGTACGTGATGCAATTTCAAAAGAAACAGATTTGGAATTTGACGTAGTATCTAACCCAGAGTTTTTAAGGGAAGGTTTTGCAGTTGACGATTTTTTAAAGCCAGAACGTATCGTTATTGGTTCTAGTTCAGAACGCGCATCCGAGTTAATGGAAAAACTATACAAACCTTTTGTACGCTCGGGCAATCCAATAATTTTTATGGATGAAAAATCTGCCGAACTTACGAAATATGCCGCAAATGCATTTTTGGCAACCAAAATTACTTTTATGAACGAAATCGCAAATTTTTGTGAATTGGTAGGTGCCGATGTTGATAAAGTTCGTGCAGGCATGGGAACAGATTCTCGAATAGGGAAACGATTTTTATTTCCAGGAATCGGATATGGAGGTTCATGCTTTCCAAAAGACGTGAAAGCATTGCATAAATCAGGAAAAGACAATGGCTATCAATTTGGAATACTCGATTCTGTCATCAAAGTTAATGATGTTCAGAAGAAAATATTAATTCCGCGTATTGAGGCTCATTTCGATAATAACCTCAAAGGAAAAACTTTTGCGATATGGGGATTGGCCTTTAAACCCGAAACCGACGACATCCGTGAGGCTCCAGCACTGTATATGATAGACGATTTGTTGTCCAAAGGCGCCATTATCAAGGTTTTTGATCCAGAAGCAATGCCAAATGTAAAACGTAAATATGGCGACAAAATAGAATTTGCAACAACCATGTATGATGCTACAAAATCGGTAGATGCATTGATAATTTGTACGGAATGGAGTATATTTAGAACACCAAATTTTGTAAAATTAAAGAGCGAAATGAACAATCCCGTAATATTTGATGGACGTAATTTATACGATTTGGAAGATGTTAAGAAGGAAGGATTTTATTATAGTTCAATAGGTAGAAAATCAGTAAACAATGTCTAAAAAAATTCTGATTACAGGCGCAGCGGGCTTTTTAGGCTCGCACTTATGCGATAGATTCATAAAGGAAGGTTTTTATGTTATCGGTATGGATAATTTTATCACAGGAGATAAAAAGAACATCAGTCATTTGACAAAAAATCCTAATTTCGAATTTATTGAGCACGATGTTACCGAGTTTATAAAAATAGATGGGGAATTGGATTATGTTTTACATTTTGCATCACCCGCAAGTCCAATAGATTATTTGAAGATTCCTATTCAAACATTAAAGGTTGGAGCATTAGGCACACATAATTTGCTAGGATTGGCGAAGGCAAAAAATGCAAGATTGCTGATTGCCTCAACATCAGAAGTGTATGGAGATCCTTTGGTACATCCTCAAACGGAAGAGTATTATGGAAATGTTAACACTATCGGCCCTAGAGGGGTTTATGATGAGGCCAAGCGTTTTCAAGAATCCATAACCATGGCCTACCATAGATTTCATGGACTAGAAACCCGTATAGTTCGAATTTTTAACACGTACGGACCTAGAATGCGCCTTAATGATGGCCGCGTGATTCCGGCATTTATGGGACAAGCATTGAGAGGTGAAGACATTACCGTTTTTGGTGATGGTTCCCAAACACGCTCTTTTTGTTATGTAGACGATCAAGTTGAAGGGATTTTCAATTTGCTGTTCAGTGATTATTCCTATCCTGTAAATATTGGGAACCCACATGAAATAACCATCAAGGATTTTGCAGAGGAAATAATTAAATTAACGGGTACAGATCAAAAAATTATTTACAAGCCGCTTCCCGCTGATGATCCCATGCAAAGGCAACCTGACATCACCTTGGCAAGAAAACTATTGAATTGGGAACCTAAAGTAGATAGGGCCGAAGGCATGAAGATTACCTACGATTATTTTAAGAATTTATCCGCTGAAGAGCTTCATAGAAGTGAACATAAAGATTTTGTGAATCATATAAAAAGATGAATTGAGCTTATTTAAACAAGGTCGTTATTCGGGATATTTAAGACCACTATCTTACTTAATCGATTTAAGTATTATTAATGGTCTGGGAATCCTGTTTTATTTTAAAACCATAGACCCCATCGTTTTTATAGCTTTCATTTCATTGGCGTGGATTGTCCTTTCGGTTTTTTCAAAATTTTATGAAGTATATCGGTTTACCCGTGAAGTCACTATTTTTTCCCTTACCATTCGTCAAATGGTTTTGTTTACACTTGTTTTATTTGCATTTTCGGGCTATAATCATAATTTGAACATCTACCCTTCCACGATTTTTAAGTTTGTAGTAGTAGCATTTATTTCTATAGCAGGGTTAAAGTTTGCCATCTATTATTTACTTCAGAGATATAGAACTGAGTTTGGAGGAAATTATAGAAAGACCGTCATTTTTGGTGCCACAAAAAAAACAGTTGCACTTCAGAACTTCTTCAATAAAAATCCTGAATATGGATATATCCATAAAAAAACATTCAATTTTCGAGAGAAGAGGGAGATGAGCCTTGAAGGATGTTTTGACTATATTCTTAGGGAGGGTGTTGATGAAATATATTGTTCAATATCAGAACTTTCAAATACCCAAATTAATGAAATAGCGGATTTTGCCGATAACAATTTAAAAATTTTAAAATTCCTTCCCGATAATAAGGAGATATACTCTAAAAAACTCAAGTATGAGTATTACGATTATATACCAATTCTTTCTCTTCGAAATATTCCATTGGAAGAGTCAATTAACTTGGTATTAAAACGCTCTTTTGATATCTTATTTTCAAGTTTGGTGGTAGTATTCATTTTGTCTTGGTTAACCCCAATAATCGCAATAGCCATTAAACTTGAATCCAAAGGCCCAGTTTTTTTTAAACAATCACGTAACGGGTTTAACTACAAGGAATTTGATTGTTATAAGTTCCGATCAATGAATCCAAATAAAGATGCCCATTTATACCAAGCCACGAGAGATGATCGTCGGATTACAAAAATTGGTCGGTTTATCCGTAAAACCAGTATTGATGAATTGCCACAGTTTTTTAATGTGCTTTTTGGTGACATGTCTGTGGTAGGCCCAAGACCACATATGGTAAGTCATACAAGTGTATATGCCAAGCGTATCGACAAATTCATGGTGCGTCACTTTGTAAAACCGGGAATAACGGGATTAGCTCAAATAAGTGGATTTAGGGGCGAGATAGAATCAGACAAAGATATAATTGGCCGTGTGAAATACGACATTTTTTATATTGAGAACTGGTCGTTACTCTTAGACTTAAAGATAATCATTAGAACCTTTCTTAATGCTGTGAAGGGCGAAGAAAAGGCTTACTAAAGAAATTTAATAAATGCTTCCAATTGCTTTTCAAAATCAAAATTTTCTATTGCAGTTTGACGTATTTGTACTCTAAACCCTGAATGTAGATCTGTTCTTTTTATGTTCGAGAGGCGGTAATTCAGAGCTTTGTAATCTCCAGGACTTGCAAACCATCCCAATTGATACTTTTTAATCAAGTTCTCCCCTTCACCACCTCCGAAATAAACCATTGGAAGCCCCAATAAGGCATATTCAAATATTTTTGAGGGCACAGAGCCATAAATACGATTGAGCAAAGGAATGATCGTTAAATCATATTGCAAAAGCACTTCATGCAGTTCTTGTCTTGAAACTTCTCCGTGGTATGTGATTGGAAGTTCTGGATGCGCAGAAATAAAGGCTTGAATTTTTTTCTTTTCAGATCCTGAACCATAAATATGCAGTTCGTAGCCTTGATAAACTAAAGATTCACAGAGCTTTAAAACTCCTTGCGCCACTCCCAACAATCCTGCATAAACAATTTTTATTTTTCCCTGATCTAAATGTTTTTGAATAGGTACTAGTGGAGCTTCAAAATTTGGATAATTTCGATATAAAAAGGTTTCTTTTACAGGAAACAAAGTCGTAACATGCTGCAATATTTCTTCGCTTTGCCCCGTAACCAAATCTGCTTTGCGATAATTGAATCGCTCAATGTTTTCCAATACTCGGTAACTGAAATCATTTTTAAAGGATCCCAACTCTAATCCGGCAATTGGCCATAAATCACTTACGTTTAAAATAAGTTTTCTATTTTGCGATTTCAAAAAACACATACAGGTAAAAGCAACCAAAAGAGGCGGGGACTGCACCACTACTGTTTGAGGAATTTTGATCCAAAGGAAAAACCAAATCAAACTAAAACTGTAAGAGAGCATTGCCAGCAACCGAAGAAACTTATTTTTGGAATTGCTTGCAAAAATCCATAAGCGATGGATGTTGATACCGTTTTCAACAGATGTATACCTGAATGTATTTCGATAAGCTTCAAAAATCTGCCCTGTCGGATAATTGGGTAATGGCGTAATGACCGAAACTTTAATTTGCTGTTGAACCAAACCTTCTGCCAATTGAAAGATCCTGTTGGATGCAGCGCCTGTTTCTGGCGGAAAATAACTGGTTATGATAAGCAGCTCTTTCACCGGAGTTTATAAATTTCAACTAAATGGTCAACGATTCGCTCTGCCGCCTTTCCATCCCAAAGTTCTGGAATTTGTCCCTCTTTCCAAGTTTTCGAAAGTAATGCCTCAAAGGTTTCTTCAATTTTTTTAGGATCATTTCCAACCAAAACGTTGGTTCCTATATCACAGGTTTCAGGGCGTTCGGTACTCTCTCTTAGGGTGATGCAAGGTACGTTCATTACGGTTGTTTCTTCTGTTATACCTCCAGAATCCGTTAACATAGCAAAAGCATGTTTTACTAAATAATTAAATTCCAAATAACCCAATGGCTCTACATAATGAAGGTTTCGGAAATTTAAATCCAAATCCTGCAATAGCTTTTTTGTTCTTGGATGTACCGGAAAAATGATTGGATAGTCTTTCCCAAGTGTCACAATTTGGCTAATCAATGCCTTTAATTGTGTTTCTTCATCCACATTGCTTGGTCTGTGCAGGGTCATCATCATATATTTTTTCTCCTCAAGATCCAAATCACTCCAAAGCTCTGGTTGTTTCAAACGGTGTTCATTTTTTCTGAGCGTATCGATCATGACGTTACCAACAAAATAAATTTGATCATCATTAAAACCGAGTTTTTTCAAATTGGCATTGGCATAGGTTGAGGTTGTAAAAAAATAATCGGTCAAACTATCTGTTACCATTCTGTTGATTTCTTCTGGCATACGCAAATCACCGGAACGAATTCCTGCTTCAACATGTGCCACTTTAATACCTTCCTTTTTGGCAACGATTGCGCAAGCCATCGTTGAGGTAACGTCGCCAACTACCATTACCATATCGGTATGATGTTGTTGAAGTTCTTTCTCGAAACCAATCATGATTGCTCCTGTTTGTTCTGCTTGGGTTCCGCTTTTCACTTCTAAATTAACATCTGGAAATGGAATATTGAGTTCTTCAAAAAACGTATCGCTCAAATTTTTATCGTAGTGCTGGCCAGTATGTACCAAACGAAAGTTAATATCGAATCCTAGTTGTTTTTTTTGTTTTATAGCATCAATGATTGGCGCTATTTTCATAAAATTTGGTCGCGCTCCTGCAACAATCGTAATTATCATATGGTTTGGTTTAACAGCGATGAAAACTGTTTGAGCTTACCACTTTTTGAACGCTCCAATCGGTCATTTCGTTCAAAAATTATGGTAAGACCTTTTTCAAGGTACTGTTCCATCTCGCTTGTTATCGTTTTTATCTTTTCTTTAGAAAGTTCAGTTGAACTAACATATTCTATTTTAAAGGTGTCTATTTTAAGCTGATGGATTACAAATTCTTTCACATTACCGTCGTCTTCAATAATGCTTTTGGTAATATAATAGAACGTTAAGCCAGCCGCTTTTTTTCCGCTTGGCAAAATAGCGATATCATTGGTTCTTCCCAACAATTTTTTGAGAATTGGCTGTTTTAAACTGCTTTTTATTGAAAGTGTCCCAATATCCCCAATATCATACCTGATAAAAGGATGCGCTTTATTATAAAATGACGTAATAACCACACGCCCTTCTTCTCCATGCGGTAATGAGTTTCCTTGAGCATTCACAATTTCCACAAATAGCGTTTCGCTGTTAACCTGCCAATCACCTTTAGGGTTTTGAAAAGCGATAAGATCCAATTCGGAAGCACCATATTCATTGATGACAGGAACACCAAATTGAGTTTCCATAACTTTTTTGTCCTCATCAAACAACATTTCGGAGGTCACAATACAAGCTTTTAAACTTGGACAAATAGATGTAAGAACTATCCCTTTTCGGTTGAGAAATTTAGCAAATTGCACAATCGAACTCGTATAACCATTCAAGTATTCAAAGGATGTTTTCTTAAATTTTTTCAAATGCCTTTCAAAAGCTGCATCGCTCAAATCAAACACCGAGAAACGGTAGCGTTTACTTAGAGCGTCTTTAAAACGTTCTTTATAATAGCCTTTTGTATCTAATGGAATTCCGTAAAAACGCGCTTGTTTGGAAGAATTGAAATCCAATCCAATCCAGTTAAAACGATCTTGAATAATCGCCCAGGTCATGGCATGACAAAACTTGTCTTTTGCAAAAACAAAAGGATCTCCAGCCGAACCTGAAGTTTTATTGACATACACATTATTTGATGTAAAACCATCCGAAAGGCGTGTTTTTAAAGGCTGTTGTAAATCCTGTTTGGACATCACAGGTATAGAATTCCAATCATTGGAATTGGCATTTTTGACCAAGGTTTTATAGTATTGGTTGTGTCCTAGATGGTAACTAACAATGGCCTGCTTTTGCTGTTCTATATAAGCATTGAAATCAGTTTCATTTTTCTCCTGAATTCCTTTCAAGACCAATCTCGCTTTCTCGATTGGAAAGCCGTTAAGGCGCAAGGAAAGGTCGAATAATTTCAAAGGGAATACAGTTATTTTTAGTAAAGGAAAGAAAAAAAATTCGTGATTTGGCGGCATAAACTTTATTTTTGCACAAACACACAACTATGAACATCCTAATTCTAGGTTCTGGCGGAAGGGAACACACTTTTGCTTGGAAAATCAATCAAAGTCCATTATGTACACAGCTTTTTGTAGCGCCTGGAAATTCAGGAACGGCACAAATTGCACAAAACATAGACATCAACCTATCGGATTTTGTGGCGATTAAGAGCTTGGTAATTTCAAAAGGCATTGATATGGTTGTAGTTGGGCCAGAAGACCCATTGGTGGAAGGGATCCATGATTTTTTCTTGCAGGATGAAGCCTTAAAAAACGTCGCAGTTATAGGACCACAAAAAGCCGCTGCACAATTGGAAGGCAGTAAAGAATTTGCCAAACAATTTTTGATTCGGCATGGCATTCCAACGGCAGCCTACCAAAGTTTTAACGCAGAGAGTTTAGAAGAAGGTTACAAATTTTTAGAAACCCTAAATCCTCCATATGTTTTGAAGGCAGATGGACTTGCAGCAGGAAAAGGGGTTGTGATCTTAAACGATTTGAATGAAGCAAAGACCGAACTCAAACACATGTTGGTAGATGCCAAATTTGGACAAGCGAGCGCCAAGGTTGTCATAGAGGAGTTTCTTGATGGTATTGAGTTGAGTTGCTTTGTATTGACAGATGGAAAACATTACAAGTTGCTTCCCACCGCCAAAGACTACAAACGGATTGGCGAGGGCGACACCGGATTGAATACGGGAGGCATGGGTGCAATTTCTCCTGTGCCTTTTGCAGATGCGTCCTTTATGAAAAAGATTGAAGAGCGTATTGTAAAACCTACGATTTTGGGACTTCAAAAAGACAATTTGCCTTATAAGGGCTTTGTTTTTATTGGATTGATTAAAGTTGGAGAAGATCCAAAAGTCATTGAATACAATGTGCGAATGGGAGACCCGGAAACCGAGGTGGTGCTTCCTAGAATTAAAAATGATTTGGTAGTCTTGTTTAAAGCGGTAGCAAACCTAACTTTGAACGAAATAGAGATAGAAATTGATAATCGTTCGGCAACCACGGTCATGTTGGTGTCAGGAGGATATCCTGAAGCCTATGATAAGGGAAAAGAAATTACTGGTTTGGAATCTATTACGGACTCAATCATATTTCATGCAGGTGCCAATATAAAAGATAATAAAACCCTAACAACTGGAGGCCGTGTAATGGCGATTACCTCATTTGGAGCCACCTATCAAGAAGCCATAAAAAAGACGTATCAATCTATAGAAAAACTACATTTTGATAAGATGAATTATCGAAAGGATATTGGCTTTGATCTATAGAAATGAATGGGAAGAAATACTTTTATCTTCTTCATTGTTATCGTTATAGCTTTTTAACTGAAGCATCCAATAAACGAAGGCGACCATTCCAATAATGACAAAAACCCAGGACATAAAATTGGCTACCCACCAATTGGTAAGTTGAAGTTCTCTTAAGGCATCATAAGGCAAAAAAAGAAAATTGACAAACAAATCTTGAATCGCGTAAAAAAAATCTTTCATCTTTTTTTATTTTTTATAATCAGAAACTGTGTTCCAAAACTTTCGAATTCATTTAAATCCATGACAGGAACATGTCATTGCAATTAATATTATATTTACCGAGCAAAATTACGTTATTATTTCTAATATTAAATAATTAGTCACTTAAATTCCCGAATCAAGGTAGATGATTTCAAATTTTTTCAGTCAATCAAAACCCATTCATTTTGTGGTCATAAGCACCTTGCTATTAATGGTTTTTGTGGCCTCAAAAATGTATGCCGTGCACGAACCCTTATCATTTCAGTTGATTGGCATTCAGGCTTTCTATTTTTTGATTGTATTAGCGTCCTTATTTATCCTCGATTTTTTCGCCAGCAGAAATAGTCTCACCAAAAAAAACAGCTACAAACTCTTGATGTTTGGCCTCTTTATGGCCATGTTGCCAGAAACCTTGTTAAATTCAAAAACATTGTTGGCCAATTTTTTTATTTTGCTCGCGTTGCGACGCATTATCAGTTTAAGAACTCAAAAGGAAATCAAAAAAAAGCTGTTCGATGCAGCGTTTTGGATCAGTTTGGCTAGCCTACTGTACTTTTGGGCGGCATTGTTCTTTATCTTAATTTTGGCCGCTATGTTTTTATATTCCATCGTGAATATCAAAAATTGGATAGTGCCACTTACGGGTGTTTTGGCGGTAGCAATAATTTGGGTATGTGTCATGTTATTGACCAACAACGATTTTTCAGATTATTTTGATCAACTTTTACTCTATAATTTAGATTACACAGGCTTGGATTCAGCACGGATCATGATTTCTGCAACTATCTTGATCTCTTATGGAACTTGGGGATCATTTTATTTTATAAAGCATCTGAAGGACAAATCAAAAAGCCTTCGCCCTTCGTTCACATTAGTAATTATTTCGTCTGTTATTTCGTTGTTTATTATTTTGATTTCGCCCTATAAAGACGGCAGTGAATTCATTTTTTTATTTGCGCCTCTTTCTATTATAATGGCCAATTATCTGGAAGTTACCAAGGAAAACTGGTTTAAGGAAATCCTCATTTGGGTATTGGTGTTAATTCCTACGGTATTCTTAATTTTGTAGCTTTTCTCCAAACGCCAAGTCGCCTGCATCGCCAAGTCCAGGAATGATATAACCTTTATCATTGAGTTGTTCGTCAATGGTGGCAATCCATAAATGTGTATCAGCCTTGAAATGTTTTTGAACATACTCTACACCAGGTTGCGCGCCTATCACACTTACCAAGTGAACCTCCTTGGGAGTTCCAAAAGGTTTTAAAGCCTCAAAGGTAGCAACCATCGATTGTCCTGTTGCCAGCATAGGGTCGGCAAGGATAAGTGTTTTACCTTCCAAAGGAGGACACGCCAAATACTCAACAATAATTTCAAAACTTTCAGGATTGTGTTGATGTTGCCGGTAAGCAGAAATGAAGGCGTTCTGGGCATCGTCAAAATAATTGAGAAGACCATGATGCAAAGGCACCCCAGCCCTTAATATGGAACACAGCACAATATCATTTTTCGGTAAGTTAATATTGCACTCTCCTAAAGGTGTCGTAACGCTTGAGGATTGATAGTTCAATTTTTTACTCAATTCATAGCCTAAAATCTCTCCAATACGCTCAATATTTCGCCGAAATCGCATGCGATCTTTTTGAATATTCACATCGCGCATTTCGGAAATGAAATTATTTAAAATGGAGTTCTCTTTTGATAAATTATGAATGTGCATAGGCGCTTTGATCAGGTTCGTAGTGGTAAAGTTAATTAATTTAAGCTTATATTTACAGTCTTAAAATCATAGCTCATGTTTTCAAAAATAGCTAATGACATTTTTCAGGATGTCATCAAAACATACCATTTAAAAAACACGGTCGATCAAACTTTTACTAATATTTATGACCAAAAAACGAATCTTATAGAGCACTTACTTTACCGGAAATGTTGGATCGATACTGTACAATGGCATTATGAAGATATCATTCGCGACCCAAACATAGATCCAATTGCCGCGTTGAAATTAAAACGCCAAATTGATGCCTCCAACCAAGATCGAACGGATATGGTGGAGTATATTGACGGCTATTTTCTTCAAATGTATAGCAATGTACATCCTCAAAAACATGCCAAAATCAATTCCGAAAGTCCTGCTTGGGCCATTGATAGACTTTCAATTTTAGCGTTGAAAATTTATCATATGAACGAGGAAGTGCAACGACCTGACGCTTCTGATGCACATAAACACAATTGCCAGACGAAACTCAATATATTACTCGAACAACGACAAGATTTGAGCACTGCCATTGATGACTTGTTGGAGGATATTAAAAATGGCGATACATACATGAAGGTTTACAAGCAGATGAAAATGTATAATGATGATGAGCTGAATCCAGTGTTGCGCGGACAAAAATAATTCCTGCAAAAGCAGGAATCTCATTTTAGTATCTGAATGTCAAAACAACCAAAACATATCCTGATCATCCGCCTCTCGGCAATGGGAGATGTTGCCATGACAGTGCCAGTTTTGAGGGCTTTTACGGAACAATTTCCAGATGTAAAACTTACGGTCCTTACTCGGGAATTCTTCAAACCATTCTTCAGGGATTTAAAAAATGTTGAAGTTTTTTCTGCAGACTTAAATGACAAGCACAAAGGCATTTGGGGACTTTACAGATTATCAAGAGAATTAAAACGCCTTCATATCGATTCCTGTGCAGACCTTCACAATGTTTTAAGAACCAAAATTTTAAAATTCTTCCTCTTTGGAATTGAGGTTGTTCAAATCGATAAAGGACGAGACGAAAAAAAGGAGTTGGTTTCTGGCAAACATTTCAATCAACTCAAAACAACATTCCAACGTTACGCTGATGTCTTTGGAAGGCTTGGTTTTCCAATAAATCTTTCCAACCCAAATTTTCCAGAAAGGAAGGAACTCAATCAGAAAATAGTATCAATTACCCATGAGAATAAAGCTTTTAAATGGATTGGGATAGCGCCTTTTGCAGCCCATGAAGGTAAAATGTATCCTTTGGAATTGATGGAAAAAGTGATTGAAGTGCTTTCCAAAGATCAACAACTGATTCTTTTTGGTGGCGGGGAAAAGGAAATTGAAATCTTAAACGCATTGGAGCGCAAATTTAAAAACACAGTTAATATCGCCGGAATGTTGACAATGGTTGAGGAATTAGACCTAATATCCAATCTAGATCTAATGATTTCCATGGACTCTGGAAATGCCCACCTTGCTGCCATGATGGGAATAAGAGTGGTGACCTTATGGGGTGTAACGCATCCTTATGCTGGATTTTATCCATTTAATCAACCGCAGGAACATTCACTTTTGGCCAATAGAAATATTTATCCCGCAATTCCTACTTCAATCTATGGAAATAAATTCCCCGAAAGCTATGGAGATTGCATGAAGTCCATTTATCCTGAAGACGTCTTAAAAAAAATCAATTCCATTCTTTAAGGAGTTACCAGACTTGGCTATAGTAGCGTAGCGGTCTATACTCCAGAGTCAATCAAAAAAAGAATATTTGCTGTAAATGGAAATATGTCTAGCTTCTAAAAGCGTAGCGGTCTAGTATCTAGCGTCTAATTCTAAATATCATCATAATCCACACGAATGACGGAAGATGTTGGATGGGCTTGGCAAGTAAGAATCAATCCCTCTTCAACTTCACTATCGGTGAGAATGTTATTTTGACGCATAGTTACAGTGCCTTCAGTCAATCGTGCCAAGCAACTGCTACAAATTCCGCCTTGGCAAGAATAAGGCGCATCAATATTTTCAGCCAATGCCGCTTCAAGAATTGATTTTTTCTGCTCCATCACAAAACTCGTTTCTTCGTCATCGAGAAAAATGGTCACTTTGGTTTTTCCGTCGATATGGGCACCATCGATTGGTTGGGCCGCTGAAGCGACCGTAAACAATTCAAACAAAATCTGTGATTCCTTGATGCCATATTCCAGCAACACATCTTTTACTGTATGAATCATTGGTTCAGGTCCGCAAATATAAAAACGGTCAAATTGTGTGTCTTTATAATCGTTTTTTAGAATAAAATTGACCGTGCTTTTTTCAATTCTTCCAAATAATGAATCGTTTTCTTGCGATTGACTGTACACGAAATGAATTTTTAATCGATCCTGATATTGGGTTTGAAGTTGTAATAATTCCGACAGAAAAATAGTGTCTTGCGATGATTTATTACCGTACACCAATACAACATTGCTTTTGAACTCTTCTTCCAAAACAGTTTTTATAATGCTCATCACTGGGGTAATACCGCTACCAGCAGCAAAAGCAGCAATGGTTCTGTTCGCTGATTCATTGGGTTCAAAGACAAAACGACCATTTGGAGGCGCAACTTCAAGGACATCTCCAACTTTGAGCTGCGAATTTGCATATGATGAAAAACCACCACCTGGCACCGATTTCACCGCAACTTTTAAAACTCCGCTTTTT
>JBGTCT010000072.1:0-39675 GCA_041748695.1 Aquaticitalea sp.
AGAATTACTATATAGGTACTCGTCTCCTGGAGCGAAATTTAAATCAGATTGATGTATCAGCCAATTCATCACATCAGCATCTTCATAATAATCATCATCAGCAATTCCTTTTAAATAAGATAATTGTAGATAATCCCGAATGCCACTTGTATGATTTAATAAATGCCTAATGGTTATTTTTTCAGCATAATCCGGAAAGTCAGGGAATAGATTTTTTAAAGTATCATCAAAATTGAGCTTTCCTTGTTCTACAAGCCGAACTATGCACGCAGCGGTAAATTGTTTTGAGGTTGAACCAATTCTGAATACAGAAGTCTCTGAATTTGGAATGTTATATTCCATATTTGTCAATCCGTAACCTTTGGAATACACCAATTCGCCATCTTTAAATATGCCCAAAGCACAACCTGGGACATCTGTTTTATTCCAATCAGAAAATATGCTGTCTATTGCTTTGCACTGTTGAAACTGCGAAAATGTGCCGATGGATGCACAGAAGACTAATAAGAATAAAATGTGTTTTTTCATGGTTGTGTAGTTTTAATGCAATCTATAAAGGTATGATTAAATAAATTTATAAGGTGTCCCGAAAAAAAATCAAATTGCTATAGTGACTATAAAAACTTGATGGATTTAGTCGGTTTTCAACTGTGTCCCAACAGACCACATATTGCCGGCAAAGTCCCTAAAAGTTGCACGCCTGTCAGGATCTCCTTCGCGTTCTTTTGGTGCTTCAATGCTATCGCATCCTGCTTGTAGTGCCCTATCATATGTATTGTCAACATTCGGAACATACACATGGATCACTAAAGGTACCGGAGCAAATTTCTCGGAGGAGTCACCAAGCATGATGACCGTATCGTCAATCTGAATTTCTGCATGTACAATGGTGCCGTCTTCCATATCATATCGTCTAACGACTTTTGCATCAAATATAGCGGCCATAAGGTCAATAAACCTTTGTGCGCCTTTTACTATAAAGTAGGGTGATACGGAATTGTATCCGGGTGGTTTATATTCTATAGTCATGTGTACTATGTCCGTTTAAGATGGTTTAGGTATTTAAAATTTGAATAATTCCAAATTAAGTAAAAGTTTTATGCCAGTTCGTAATCTATTCACATTAAGATGCCATTGCACTAATGATACAAGATTTGATAATTAAATATAATAATTTTTATGGTATGAAAAGAAAAGGTAATAAGATAAGTAAAACAAAATGTCAGCGGTGTAACTTTGATTTCCTCAAAACTCAATTAAATAGTTTGGTCAAGACGGCTTTGTTAAGTGGCTTTTCAATAAAATCTGTAACCAATGGGTTTTGTTTTGCGCGCTCAATGTCAGCAGGGTCAATTGATGAGGAGAGGATGTAGATATTGAATTGATTTTTTATCGGCTCTTTGAATGTTTGAAATTTATCGAGAAACTCCCAGCCAGTTAAGGTGGGCATGTTGATGTCTAACAAAAGTGTTGTTTTTTCATCATGTAGATGTTCAAAGTGAGTTGCGATGTATTCCAAAGCACTTTCTGGAAGAACAAAATCCTTTACGTCAACATCGCCAAGTAATTTCCTTAATGCCATTTTGGATAGGAAATTGGTTGCTGGATCATCATCAACTATTAAAAAACGTTTAACTGATTTTGTCATTTTGCGTTCTATTAATTTTCAAATATTATTGTAAATTCTGTGCCTTTATGGAGTTCACTTGCAACGCTTATTTTTCCGCCAATGGCTTCTACTTGGGTCTTAACCATAAATAAGCCCAAGCCTTTGCCTTCTACATGGTTGTGAAAGCGTTGGTAGAGGCCAAATACTTTATCACCCTTTTTAGTCATGTCGATTCCCATTCCATTATCCTCAAAGGTAAGTATTATTTTATCTTTTTCTCTTTTGCTCTTTATTTCAATAAGTGCTTGCTTATCAAGACTACGGTATTTTATACTGTTGCTTATTAAATTGTAAAAAATGCTGTGCAGATATACTTTGAGGGAAAAGATCTCGTCCACTTCATCAAAATCAGTTTTGATGGTAACATGGTTCTTGTCTATAGTAGTTCCGATGCTATTAATGACATTGGTAACTATATTAGAAAAGCGTATGGTTTCTTTTTTATCATTGATTTCCCGTTTTGCCTGCAATATGGAATTGATGTCCTTGATAATGGTATCTAGTCCTGAAACAGAAGTTGCAAGTCCTTTCAGCAATTCTTTATGTTCTTGTGGCGTTGTAGTGTCATCTTGCAAGTATTCCGTGAAGCCCATAATATTTGCAGCTGGTGCGCGCAAGTTGTGGGAAATGATAAAGGTAAACTGTTCAAGATCGCGGTTACGCTGAAGCAATTCTTTAGTAATTTTTGAGCGTTCCTCTTCAAACTGTTTGCGTTCCGAAATGTCATTGGAGACACCAATAATTCCTATTTGCTTACCGAATTCATCATTCACGGAAGAATTTGAAACAAATGCAGGAAATATGTCACCATTTTTTCTTCTAACATAAAACTCACCTGACCATGATTCGCCTTGAGATAACTTGCTCATTAGCATTTCAGCTTCTTCTAATGCTTTATCTGAAGGCGTTAATTTAAGTATATTGGTTCCTAGTGCTTCTTCTAATGTCCACCCATAGGTGTTTACGGCTGCCTTATTCCAAAAAGTCACTTTTCCATTGAGATCTGTTGCAATTACTGACTGGCCTATGGTATCCAATAATTGGGCTTTAAATTTATTTTCGTGCTCCGATTTTTTCCTTTCGGTGATGTCCTGTAAAATCCCGTAAATGCGAATGGGTTTAGCATTGATATCAAATTCAAATTTCCACTCACAGTATACATATTTTATGTCTCCCATTTTCGTTTGGATTCTTGCACTGAAGGAGCCTGCATCATAGGTTTGAAACGTTTCTACCACCATCGCATTTGCCAATTCAAAATCATCGGGGTGAATCAGTGACAAAAAGGCCTGAAGGGACGGTTCCAGGTCTTCCCGTCGCCATCCGATGATGTCATAACACTCATCCGACCAAGTATTTATGTAATTAATTAAGTCAATTTCCCAGTTGCTAATTTGCAATAAAGCCTGTGCCTTTTTTAATTTTGCTTCGCTGTCTTCAATTTTTTTACGCAATACCACCTGTTCGGTGACATCTATTGCAAAGAAAAGGATGCCGTCTATGATGTTTTTTTCTGTTCGATGGGCTTGATACATAAAGTTCAGATACTTATCCACAAGTTGTCCTGTGCCAAGGGTATCGAGTTTAATTAGCATTTCACTGGACGAAAAGGTTTTACCTGTTTTGTAAACACTGTCTAGTATATCAATAAATCCCTGGTCAACAGCTTCAGGTAACACTTCTTTAAATGTTTTGCCTATAATATCTTTTTTTCCTATTAGCTCCAAATAGAGTGGGTTCACGATTTCAAATACGTGGTCAGGACCACGCAAAACACCCATGCTGGAAGGCGCATCTGAAAAGAGGTCATAAAAGCGCTGTCTTTCATTTTCAATCGCGTCTTGCAATCTTTTTTTCTCCGAAACATCCCTTGCCACACCATACCTAATCTGATCTTTTGCATCCCATCGCGCATTCCATTCAAGCGTCACCAAAGTACCATCCTTTCGTACATACCGATTTTCAAAATGGTTTAACTTATTTCCAGACATGACGGTTTTTGCGGATACCCGCGTTTTCTCGAGGTCTTCGTGGTAGACAAGTTTAAAAATAGGGGTGCCGATAAGTTCTTCAGGGGTATATCCCCACACGGTTTTACTCGCAGCACTGACTTTTAAAAAAATGCCGTCAGCATCCACCGCGCAAATAACATCCAATGAAGAATCCATGACTTTATTAAGGTCATTGACCGCATGTTGCCATGCCGTAGAAGCTCGTATTAGTTGGTTTTCCGCTTTTTTACGTTCTGTTATATTTCTGGAATAGCATGCAATACCGGTAATTTGCTCATTAACAATAATAGGATTAAAGCTGGTGTCAATCCACGATTCGTCTCGTCCTGGAGAAGGGGGGTTGTAAATTTCCATTTTAAAGGATTTTCCTAAAAGTGCCCTTTGGTAAAATTCCTCCCAATATTTTAAAGATTCCTCTGGAATGTTATTAAAACTCAAGATATCCTCTCCCTGTTTAATATCCACTCCAGTGAACTCTTTCATTTCATTAACAAATGCATTGTTAGCTGCTATTAATTTATAATCTGTTGAAACACTCCAGATTAAATCCTCTGTACTATTAATAAGCGCTTCTTTATTTCGTCTTTCAAACTCTTTTTGATTTTTGGCTTTCTTTTTACTGGTAATATCTTTCCCTGTAACAAAAGCACCAAAAATAGCTCCAGTGTCATCTTTTGCAGGACTATATTTAAGGGAATAATAGATGGTTGTATTATTGGGACCTGGAAACTTAATTACAGATTTCTCAACATGTCCTTTCAATACTTTTTTATAGATCGAAGCAGCAATTTTTTTTCGATCCGACTGGGCGTACTCTAAAATACAAACACCTTTTTTTATGTTCTGCCCAAAATGGGTAGCATAGAGATGTTTCAATCGATTATTAAAGGATATTATTTCCAAATCCCTATCCACCAATACAAAGGCTTCTTCAGTATTATTGATAAGAAGTAACATTTCCGCTTCAGCCATTTTGCGTTCAGTAATGTTTATGTGCATTACCACAGCGCCAGTGAGGAGGCTGCTTTTAAAAGGCCTCACCTCTGCTTTAAACCATCGTTTTTCGGAAGGGGAGTCGCAGGGGTATTCCATAGTAAAATACGGTTTAGATCCGTTTGTGATGTCGCGTAGACCCTGAGTCATGTGCTTGCCATCTTCCGTTTCCAATCCTAAAGCTTTTTCAGAAACCTCTATGTAGTTTTTACCAACATGCGGATAGATGTTTTGCATTCCATTAGATTGACCAAAATGAATCCATTCCTCGTTAACCTTTACGATGTTGCTGTCATTATCCAATAAAGCAATGCTAGCCGGTATTGTGTTTAAAATAGCAGTCAGCTCATTGGAGGCAGCTTCCAATTCTTCAAAGTTTTTATGTAGTTGCAGTTCTGCCTCTTTGTGTTTTTCGGCCTGTTCAAAGATGTCTAGTGCAAAGGAGATATCGCCTGTGACTTCGTTAAGTAACGCAATATCATCTTCCAGGAATGAATTTGGTTCTGAAGCATAAAGGTTTAAAGTGCCAAAGACTTTGCCCGATTTTTTTATTGGCAGAACAATGACAGAACGAATATTTTGCTTGTCGGCGACCGGTTTCCAACTTTCAATTGAGTTGGCATTAATTAGATCGTTGCAAAGGTAATACGTGCCTGTGCGCAATACTTTAACCTGTGGGCCACTTGTATTGAAAGGGATATTTGTAAATAGCTGAATATCTTGCTCGGTGATACCACATGAATCTAAAATCGTGATTCTTTGGTTAACTGTATCAAAACCACCTATCCACGCCATTTTGTAGTTGCCGAACTCCACCGCAATATGGCAGGATTTGCGGAATAAGGTTTTCGCATCTTTGACATGAACAATGGTCTGGTTTATTTGACTTATAAACTGATAGAGACGATTGGCTTTTTCAAGTTTGGCTTCAGAGACTTTATTGTCTTTTAATGATTTGGTTAATCCCGAAAGCAGCAGATCTAAACATTTGGCACAGGCAAAACTCAATAGTACCAAATTAGAAGATACAGCAATCCAAGAGCCCAAAGTATTAACGGATGAGACAGTAGTTTCTAAACCAAAATGAATCAACAGGGCGAAACCAACGCAGATAAACGTGTTTATCGATGCTGAAAAATAGGCAGCATTGGATGAATAGATTAGTGATGAAAAAATGGTCACTGCAAGTGAAAACAGGATTCCTGGGCCGGGCATTGGTAAAAAATAAAGAAGAGTAAGCGTTAAGCAGTACAATATGAAAATAAATACAGCTTTCCGTATTCTTAGTGATATGCCAGGAACTAAAGTAATCAGGACTATTATGAAAAATGTTAATAAATCTGAATAGCCAATTATAGGAATACCACTTTTGAATGCCATATAAACACTTGGTACGAGCGCAATAAGGCTTAAAGGGGTTAGGTAGGTTAGGATTTCACAAAAAGCATTATTTCGCCAGTAAGAAATGTCGTGCCTATCTTGCGGTTCATTCTCTAAAACAACCTTTCTAACATGGTTTTGAAAAACCTTCCACCAAATCATCTGCACAAGTTTTTTTTGGTTGTGAATAATAACTTTGGACTGTCGAAATCGTAGTTTGAGATAATCAATAGTGCCGTCCTTTCTGTGGCTCCAAGATTATGAAATGCACTCTCATTGTGGGCAATGAGATTTCCTAAAGATTTTAGTCCATTAACCATTTCTTTCATTCTGAAATCATTTAATTACAAATCGGGAGTAATCCCATGCCGCCCAAACGATAAATGTAATTTGATTCTTTAAAATTTTGGTATTTCTGTTATGGAAAGGTTAGGTTAAGTTTTTTAAAATATGATTATCTAATATTGGGCAAGCAAAGGTGGACATTTTTATTCAAAACATCCAATTTTTTCGATAGTTTCTTTCTGTTTAATTCATATGGATTTTTATTAGCGTTACATAGAAAAAATAAAGAGTTACATAAATCACAGTATTGCAAGAGTTTATCTTTCAATTATTTCGCTCCAAGAGAAGCAAATAATAATATAGAAATAAAGGTCTAAAAACAAATACAATAAAGCTTGGCCATTATTTTTGTAACTTGCATTAAAGCCAAAAACTCAAAAATGATGCTAAGTACAATATATCTACTCGTTCTACAATTGCCTCCTGGTACCAGAAACCCCGACGACAACCATCCCATCGATATGACCAGTCCGTTTGATGTCATAGTCTATATTATTTTACCCATTCTTATGCTTTTCTTTTATATTCTATGGAGACGTAAGAAAAAGCGGGATAGGGAGTAGCTATTCAGGTAATTATTTAATCACTCTCATATCACAAGATGCTTTTTTTTATTTTAGTCACAATAATGAGCAATCTTAATACTTCATCCACTCAAATACATATCGCATTAAACCTCAAATTATAGATTTGTAAAATGGAATTAAAAAAAACACATAATGAACTTCATATTACATTTTGAAACAGGTATTATTGCTAATTTTCGTTTCTGGAAAGATTCAAATGCATAAAGGTTAGTATCTTTTAACTTTTTGTTGCTACTAAACAACTTGGCTCCCGTTTTATAAAAACCATAAGTTTATGTTTAAGAATATCTCAACACTCCTTATGTTCTTTCATAATGAATATAAGCTAAACGATTGTTTCGATATGTCAGCGTTATTGACTCCCTGTACTTCCTTGGATTCAGATGACATTGGTATCCATCATTTTTTGAAGGATAGTCGTTAGTCGTCACATATTTCGACAAATTATATCCCACGCCGACAATTTTAGTTTGATACGAAGTTGAAGAAATTATGAGATTAATATATTTTATTACTAAATTTAGGATTTCAATACATTGTTGACTTGCAATATTAGAAAGATTTACCGCTATCGCTTGATTATTGCCACGATTTTCTAACCCTTTAATTATTATAGTTATGAAGAAATTATTTTTTTGTTTTCTTACCATCAGTTTCCTTTTCACGGTAACGGCTCAAGAAAGTCTGAAGTATCAAAAACCACCACAGGCGATCCTGGAATTGGTAGATGTCCCTCTTGCCCCGACAACCATTATTGACACCAAAGGTGAAATGATGGTCTTTTTATACCGCGATCAATACAAATCCATTGCAGAGTTAAGCGAAACCGAAATGAGGCTTGGTGGACTCCGTATAAATCCAGTTACCAACATTAGCAGCCGGGCAACCTTTTACAACAATGTCCAGGTGAAATCCGTAAATGCTAAAGACCCCATGGAGGTGAAAGGATTACCGAAAAATCCGAAATTGACCAATTTCACATGGTCCCCGGATGAAACAAAAATCGCGATGACGCATACAACCGATACCGGGGTTGAACTTTGGGTCTTGGAAATAGCTGCAGGTCAGGCGAGAAAATTAACTGAAGGAAATTTGAATGCCAATATGCGTGATGTGATCAATTGGTTCAAGGATAATTCAGCAGTACTAGTAAAAATGTTACCTGAAGATCGGAAAGATTTAATCAACAGTGCAACTGCAACACCAGAAGGACCTACAATTTCGGTTAGCGACGGAAGTAAAGCTCAAAATAGAACCTATCAGGATCTACTTCAAAATCCTAATGATGAATACAACTTTGAACAACTGGCAAGGGCTTCCCTAGTAAAAGTTTCTATGGATGGAACAAAAAAAAATTGG
Organism: Aquaticitalea sp.; assembly: GCA_041748695.1. Taxonomy (GTDB): domain Bacteria; phylum Bacteroidota; class Bacteroidia; order Flavobacteriales; family Flavobacteriaceae; genus JBPOFM01. Next base: position 8,346 of record JBGTCT010000072.1, read on the forward strand.
AAAGAGGCAAAAATGTATAGCGGTATTTCCTTTTCCCCAGATGGAAATTATATAATGCTAACAAATCTCAAGAAACCATTTTCCTATTTGGTTCCCTATAATAGATTTCCATCAGAAAGCATAATTTATGACAAGGAGGGGAAAGAAATTTCCAAAGTAAATGAGGTTCCTTTAATTGAGGATCTTCCTCAAGGCTTTATGGCTGAGAGAGAAGGTAGACGAGATTTTTCATGGAGAAGTGATATGCCAGCTACCCTAGTATATGCCAAAGTTTTGGATGGCGGTGATCCTGAAAATAAAGTTGCATTTCGCGATGAGGTATTTTTGCTGAATGCTCCTTTTAAAGGAGAAGGCAAATCCATCCTGAAGACAAAAGATCGTTTTTCAGGAATAGTATGGGGTGATAATAATACCGCAATTGCATATGACAGATGGTGGAATACCAGAAATACGCGAACGTATGTATTTGATCCTTCCCAACCTAATAGAGCACCAAAGGTGATTTTTGATCGAAATTATCAGGATAGCTACAGCGACCCGGGAAGTTTTGTTACAAAAAAGAATCAGTTTGGAGCAACTGTGCTTTCCTTGGATAATAAAAAGGCCTTCTTATTGGGTGACGGTTTTTCTGAAAAAGGACAATTTCCATTTGTAGATGAGATCAATTTGGAAAATGGGGAAATCAAAAGGTTGTACCAGTCTGAATACACCGATAAAAAAGAATCCTTGGTAGAAGCAATCGATATTAAAGATGGAAAACTTTTAGTGCGCATTGAAGCATCTGCAGAATATCCAAATTATTATATCAGGAATATTAATGCTAAAGATAATCTTACGCAAATCACCAATTTTGAGAATCCTTTTAAAGCTTTAGAAGATGTTCATAAAGAAGTGATCACTTACAAAAGGGACGACGGACTTGAATTAACAGGGACCCTATACCTTCCAGCCAATTACGATAAAAATTCTGGAGCAAAGTTGCCGATGGTTCTTTGGGCGTATCCAAGGGAATATAAAGACAAAGCTTCTGCCGGACAAAATACATCAAATGCCAATGATTTCACCTATCCCTATTACGGATCACCAATTTACTGGGTAAATCGTGGTTATATTGTATTGGATGATGCCGCTTTCCCAATTGTTGGTGAAGGCGATGAACAGCCAAATGACAGTTTTAGAACCCAACTCGTTGCCAATGGAAAAGCGGCAATAGATGCGGTAGATAATCTTGGTTATATAGACCGGGAACGTGTTGCGGTTGGTGGCCACAGTTACGGGGCGTTTATGACTGCCAATCTGCTTTCACATTCTAATTTATTTGCTGCAGGAATTGCCAGGAGCGGAGCCTATAACAGGACCTTAACTCCTTTTGGATTCCAAAGCGAGGAACGAAATTATTGGGAAGCACCAAATGTTTACAATGAGATGTCTCCATTTATGAATGCGGAAAAAATGAAAACCCCTTTGTTGTTGATCCACGGAGAAGCCGATAATAACTCAGGAACTTATCCAATGCAAAGTGAACGTTATTTCAACGCTTTAAAAGGTTTAGGAGCAACTGCCCGATTAGTGATGCTTCCAAAGGAAAGTCACGGATACAGTGCAAAAGAATCTGTTTTACACGTGCTTTGGGAACAAGACCAATGGCTTGAAAAATATGTAAAAAACAAAGTGAAACCCTCCATAAAACAACCGGAAGAAGCAATGAAAAATTAGGATTATAATTTTGTTAGACTCTTTTCAAAACAATTTTGTGCATTAAATAAACAATAATGTTCCACCTTTGATGTAACTGAAAGAATCAAGGATTAATTTTAATTGTTAAACATAGAAAGCTTGCAAAACATTGATTTTTGTAGGCTTTTTTAATTTCAAATCAAGTCACGCATAACTTTTTAAAGCTTTATCTTTACGATAAATTACTTAATAAAAATAGATGAAAAAGCAAACAATACTCATTACAGGAGCAGGATCAGGTCTAGGAAAAGGAACTGCAATTGGGCTTGCAAAAGCAGGCCATAAGATCATCGCGGCTGTTCATACCTTTGAGCAGATGTCCCGATGTATCGAAGAATTCAAGAATACGGATTATGCAAAAAATATTGAGTTGATTAAACTTGATATTTTAGATGATATCGATTGTGAAAAAGCATGGCAATACGATATTGATATCTTGGTCAATAATGCCGCAATAGGCTATACGGGACCATTGGCCGAAATGCCTGTAGGCCTTTTAAGAGAAGTGATGGAAACCAACACCTTTTCTACTTTGGAATTTTCACAACCTTTCATTAAGAAAATGGTGGAAAAAGGTAAGGGTAAAATCGTATTCCTTTCATCGGTGGCAGGACTCACTACCAGTGCGTTTTTAGGCCCATATAACGCATCCAAACATGCACTTGAAGTAATTGCCCAATGTTTGAGAGATGAGCTACAGCCTTTTGGAGTTAACGTAGCCACCATTAATCCAGGGCCATTTGACACTGGTTTCAATGATAGGATGTACGATACCTACAAGCAATGGTATGATGAAGACTTGCATTATACATCAAAAAAAGATATTGAAAAAGCAGCAAAAACCATGGCAACGAGTCAATTTGACCCACAAGGGATGATTGATAAAATGGTAGAAATAATTCCACAATCAGAACATAAATTCCGAACTGTGTTTCCGGAGACATTTGAAGCGATGTGTCAAGAATACCAAAATCGTCAGTACGAAATTGAAACTGACAAAATCGATCCTTCCAAAAAATAGGTATGGGTATCATGTTACTTGTAAAGTATGTCATCAGTTTTAGAGTGAAAATGGTCGTAAGAGATACAATAATTATGTGACCTTCCTTTGGGATTTCATAAAGAGATCATTAAATTGGAGGTATCGGATATGCACTTGAAGCCTAAAGTCATCCAAAATTCTTGTATCTTTAAGGTTCATCTTAAGCTAAAACTCCATTGAATTTATGAAATATTTTTTATTTATGTCCTGCCTGCTTGCCGCACTATTATTAGGTTGCAATGAAGTCAATCCTGAAGACAAAAAAGCGGTAAGTAATTTTGTAAAACAATGGAATGAGGCTCATACACAACTGAAGTCACCTTACCTTAAAGTGAATTATATGGATGTTGTTACCTATTACGGAAAAGAGCGCACTAGAACCCAAGTACTGCAACATAAGAATTTGCTGCTTCAACAATTTCCAGACTACACCCAGAGTGTTTTAGATGACCAGCTTTTCATAACTGAAGAGGCAGGAACCTATTTAGTGACATTTACCAAACGCGTTAATTACAGCGGAATAGTGGCAGACTACCCTTCGTTTTTATCAGTTATAAATAAAAATGGAGATATTAAGATTTTACGAGAAGGTGTTGCTGAAAATGCTAAAGACCTAGATGCGCCCATTTTTCCCAATACTCGTGAAAATACTATTATGCTCTCTAATAAAAGAAAACTGTACGGCGATTTTAATGGTGACGGTTTATCAGACTATGCCACTGTGATCGCTCCAGAAATAAGTACTACTATAAATACGGAGACCCAAAGCAGCGATACTTTAGAATGCAAAGGCGGATGCAACAGCGTGATCATCTTTAGCAATAAAGAGTTAGAGCCCATCACGATCACAGGTGCATACCAATCACAGTTAGAAAATCTCAAAGACCTTAATAACGACGGCGCAGACGAGATCGGTTTTTGGGATATAAAACCCACGACCAAAAGCCTTCATATTTTTGATGCCACCACCGGTGCTTTACTTACCGAGCCTGTTGTAATTAACACCGCCGTCCATCAAAATCTTAAGCTTATTGACGTTTTTAAAAAAACAGGGCCCTATAAAATTACAGTCACACGAAGTGCTCAAGTTGATGGAAGGTGGGTTTTAAGGAGCGAAGTGATTCTGTTGAATTGAGCGGGTAATGAAATTTTAAAAGCAATTTTTAAAGTTCTAACAAATCAGCTGATTTATGATATTACTCCTGAAGGACACTGTGGCACCAAAAAATTTTCATTGGACTTTCCATGCTCTGCCTCATCTCAATAAACAGTATCATGAACACTAAAAGCAATTGTAAATAATAGGCATACGCGACCTAATCAAAGTAGGTGATTTTTTAAATAACCCACATGATTCGGGGTTTTGTGAAAGAAGAGTATCAGATCAATTCTCAATTAAAAATCGACCTCGATTTTTAAACGATGACACACTTAATTGAACATAACCTCCTTAAACTAAAAATAACAAACATCACCTAACCCTAACCCTAAACAACTAAAAACCTCTACACCTAAACAACTCAACATCTAAACAAATGAACACAAAATATTCCATCCTCGACCTCGCCATTATATCACAAGACAACAGTTTACAGGACACCTTTAGCCATGCTCGCGAATTGGCACAAAAGGCCGAGCGTTTCGGCTACACACGTTTTTGGTTGGCAGAACATCACAACGCTGCCAATATTGGAAGCAGTGCTACTTCTATTCTCATCGGTTACGTCGCAGAAGGTACCAACCATCTTCGCATAGGATCGGGAGGCATCATGTTGCCCAATCATTCACCATTGATCGTTGCCGAACAATTCGGGACTTTGGGTTCGCTATATCCCAACCGCATCGATCTCGGCTTGGGTAGGGCACCCGGCACCGATCGCGACACCGCAGAAGCCATCCGTTCGGACTTTATGTCCGCAGCACATTCATTTCCCACCGAACTCGAAAAAATCCAACAGTACTTCTCCATAGAAAATAAATCCTCAAAAATCCGCGCCACCGTGGCGGAAGGTGTTGAAGTACCCATTTATATTCTAGGCTCCAGCACCGATAGTGCCCATCTTGCGGCACGCAAAGGCTTGCCATATGCCTTTGCCAGTCATTTCGCTTCCATACATTTAATGGAAGCCATCAAGATCTATCGCAACGAATTCCAGCCATCCGCAGCATTAAAACAACCCTATGTAATGGCAGGAGTGAACATCATCATCGCCGACACCGATGCCGAAGCCGAACGCATGTCAACCTCCTTGATCCGAATGATTATTGGCATTTTTACCGGCAATCGCGATTTTATACAGCCACCCAGGGACATGACGGCAGAACTCAAAGCAACCTCGCAACATCCAGCTGTGGAGCAAATGCTCAAATATTCATTCGTCGGAAGCAAAGCAACCGTAAAAGCAAAAGTGAAGGATTTTATGGAACTCACACAAGCAGATGAATTGATTGCCGTATCGCATATTTACGACGCCAAAGTCCGTATACGTTCTTATAAACTGTTTTCGGAAGTGATGAAAGAATTGAATGCGGCGGCGGTAAATGCTGACTAATTTGAATGCTCATTTGTTTTTTCAGTGGTGATGGTATCACGTCGTAGAGACTTCCAGTTTATAACCGACACCATGTACATTTACCAACATAATTTGTGGGTCTTTTGCCAGTTTTTTGCGGAGCTTGGAAATATAGGTGTCTAAGCTGCGTCCTACAAAAACCCCTTGGTCTTCCCAGACAGTCTTGATCAAAAACTCCCGTTTCACGATTGTGTTTGGCTTTGCACTAAAAATTTGCAATAGTTCACATTCCTTTTGGGTAAGAGGTATAATGCTATCATCATGCATCAATTGCTGTTGTTCTATATAAAACTTTAAGTTGCCGAGCGGTGTATAGACATCTCCTTCCGAAGTTGAATTTTCCGCTTTAACTCTAAATTGGTAAACAAATCCCATCCCAATGACGCCTACCAACAACAAGGAATATAAAGGATAATGGTTATATGCAATCACCTCATATTGAGGTTTGGTAAAAATCACTTCGATTGTATAGCAATTCAAAGGCAAGTCGCGTCCTGCACATGGTACGATATTTTCGATGGCCTTTAGGGAGTTTTGAAAACTATAAGCAACTTCGCGGGTAGCACATTCTCTTACTTCGGTAATATAGTCCGATGGCAATTTGGCAATCGCCATACTCCGATTGATGAATTGCACCAAATCGTTCGGTTCCACATACAGATCGGTACCAAAAGAAAGTTTATAGCGGTAATCACCCAAGGATAGAATAGGTTTCACCAATGATGTGCTATCTTGGTTGGCCAATAACAATTGATTCCCGGCATCCCGTAACGCGATTTTCACGCGCTCATCAAAATGAGTCTCTGGAACATCCGATTGATAACCTAAAAGAGTTAAGGCAATGAGTCCCAAAAAGGGGATTATAATATAAAGCTTACTAAAGCGCATTCCTGAAAAGGTAAGAAGTATTAGAGGTCTCAATGTACAACTTTTTACACTTATTTTACATTTTTTTCACATCCTAAAGTGCTGTCCCTTCATAGTTTTGGCAAAAACAAAATCTTATGAAAACACAAATTTTAGTTGGTATTACACTTTTAATGTGCACTTACAGTATTGCACAAAACATCCTTAACACAAATGAATTTCCAATGGATCCTTCCAAAAGCAGTCTCAAGTGGCATGGAAGCAGCTTATTTCAGATCAATGACCATGATGGTACGGTAAATTTCTCAAAAGGATATCTTAAAATAGAAAAAGGTCAACTTTGGGGTGGAAGCTTTGAGGTGGATATGACCACCATCTATGCCCATGATGATGGCGCAAATGATGAATTGGCAAGACATCTAAAAAATGAAGACTTCTTTTATGTTAAAAAGTACCCTACTGCATGGCTATCCATACAAAAGGTAAAAAAGTTAGAAAATGGAGAGTTTGAAGTCGAAGCTAATCTAAACATCAAAGGAATCACAAAACCTATCTTGTTTAATGCCAAACTACAACAATTGGATACCAAATGGCAAATGACCACAAAATTCATCATCGACCGTACCAGATGGAACATCACCTATGCGTCCAAAGGCACCGAAGTACTTAATCCCATTAAGAATTATAGTATTTCGGACGCCATGAAGTTTGATGTCACGGTGATGACACACTAAAGAAACCAACTTAATAACAGTTATTTTTATAGAAAAGTCAAAATGGTCAAAATAGCACAGCAATACGTTAAAATAGTTGTTTTAAAACTGCCCATAGATGCGTAAATTTATCCATCCGAAATAAGAATGAAACATAAAGTAATTGATTTTTTGAATCATTAAAAAGAAACATTAAATACCTGGATACTATTTAAAAGCTCCTATTGTTTCGGAGCTTTTAATATTTGGGCTGTATTCTGCAACGCTTCTTTGCAAGCAGCACTTCAAGCATCATTTCTATCTCAAATCAAAAAAATGTCACTTCAAACAGCTATCAATTCTTACAGAAGAACATGCGATAAGAAAGTTGCGAACGAACCACCTATACTACATTACCACCAAAATAAAGGCTTCAAATTTAAATTGGTTACAATCCAAATAGATTTAATACTGTAGTTATTAGTCCAACAATGCATCTTAATTCGTATCTTCATTAGATATAACCCTAAAAACAACAATTATGAAGTTACTATTAAAGTTGTTTGTCGTGCTATTTTTAGTTGGACAAATATCGTGTAAGGACACTACAAAAGAAGAAGCAGAAACCCAAGCAGCCTTGGATGAGATTGAAGCTGTGGAAACCACACTTGATCAGATTTCTCAAGAAATGGACCAAGACCTTGAAGAACTCGAGGAAGCGTTGGAAGAATTAGATAGTATTTAACAATATAATAATCAATAAGATGAAACAGATACAAATTTTAATGGCATTTCTTTTAGTAGTCGCTTTTAGTGTCAACCAAGAAGGATACGCCCAAGGCAATAAGCCTGATACAAAGGAAAAGATTGAAAAACAAGAACGCATTATGAAGAAGGAAGTGAAAGAGGAGAAAAAGGAAATGAAAGAAGAAGTGCAGGAGAAGAAGCAAGATATCAAGAATGTAAAAGATGCTCATAAGGAAGAAATAAAGGAAATGAAGCAAGAGCACAAAGACAAAATGGATGACATGAAGGATTACAATGACGACGATGGTAACATACGAAATGACCGTAGCGAGAATGCAAAATTGAAAAATAAGTCAAATAACGGGAATGCATACGGAAAGAATAAAGAGGGTTTATCAGGTCGTGAATTTGGTCAGGCACGCGCTGCAGAGGCGAGAGCGCGATTAAAAACCCGCGAAATGGAGTTACAGGCATACGATGTTAAAATCATAAACGCCAGAAAGCGTCTTGAAAGTTCAAAACAACGCTTTGAAAAAGCAAGAGAGGCCAATGCAATTACTGAAGAAGAATATATGTTGAGAAAACAAAAAATTGCAGATGCTGAAAATAAATTATTAACGATAGTCAAATCTTTTGAGAAGAACAAGGAAATGATTGTGGTTCAAAACAATAAACTCTCTAAGATTAGTGTTAATGAATAGCAGTGAGGTTATAAGATAAACAAAGGTGCTCTTTCGAGCACCTTTTTTTTACGTCATAATTACTTTTTAAGCCTAATTTGTGTTTAAAACCTAAATCCTAAACCGAGAAGGATACGGTTGCTTTCGTCACTCAAATAATAACCAATATTGGCGGTAAGGGCTTTAAATCCGTTTATAAATACGGAGCCTCCATAACTAGTGTGCCATTCTTGTGAGTTATCATCTTCTACCCAAACACGACCATAATCAAAACCCGCAGATACGCCCAAACGTACAGGCATAAAACTGGTTGTAAATTGATAAACACCGGCGCGCAAATCGGTACTTTGATAAAATGCGGTTTGCCCATTAAAACGTTGATTTCGAAAACCTCTTAAATCGTCGTTTCCACCCAATGTTGCAGCATGATAAAACTCATAGTTGTCGCCAATATTAATGTGTGCACCTATTTTGGTTGCCAGTACTGCAGCACCACTTGGATGTAGTGGATAATCGATAGACAAAGTTGGTTTTATATAGGTAAACTCATTGTTGAATTCATCAATATTCGTTTTATAACCTGCTACTATATCAAACTGAAAGCCTCTTCGGATAAAGGCAATTTCACCACTTTTATTTTTAAACTGAAAAGCAGCTTCTGCACCTGCGTAAGTCTGATTGTCAAATACAGCATCAGTTGAGCTGAACAGATCGCCTGTAACACTATTGACATCTTGCTGTACATCGTGAGACTCTACCATTGGACCCACACTCATCACAACTCTGTCTTTTCGATATTTTAAGGTAGGAGAAACACTCCATTGACGGATACGAACACGATTAAAATCAAGGCTTTCGACATCTTCATCATAAAAAGTATCATTGCCATTGCCAAAATAATTTATGGCATAATTCGGACTCGTATAACGAAGATCCAAACCAAAATTCCAATTGTAGAAAAAATGTGCAAACTCTCCAGAATACAACAGCTCAAACCCGTTGGTTGCTTCATAATATTTTGCAGTAACTGTTTGTTGTGTCGAAAATGGATTATTAGCAAGATCATAGGTTGTATAAGTACCACTTAATCCGGCACTAATACCTGTATCACTATTAAACCCTAGAGCAGGCATGGTTGTAAATGCATTCAGTTTTCTTGAGGCATCATTGTAGGTGTTAATGTCATAACTATCCACTAGCCATCTGTTGGTTCCTGAATTGACAAAAGTGTTTTTCTTGCTTCTATAATCGTAAACTTTTGCCTTCCGAGAATTCTCAAAATCATAGATATCATTGTTTTCACCTCCTAAAATCTTCAAAGGAATATAGTTACTGCCTTCTCCTACGATTTTAAAAGTATCTTCATCGTCAAGACCATAGATCCAAATATCTTTTGTTAACGACTTACTGTAGGTTCTCTCAAATGTTTCTCCATCTTCGGTTGTTAGTTTTATGTTGGTCTCTCCATTTGGCAAACGTGTAATTAGGAAATCATCTTTAGATTCAGTACCCAAAATTATCTGATGGCGCATTAGATAGTCATGATAGCGTTTTGCGATGGATGGCAAGTTGTCGCGACGCGCTTTCAAAGATTTTTTAATATATTCGATGCTTTCGTCCTGTGCAGCATCAGGCAAGGATTTGAAAGCTTCTTCAATAGTCTGGTCAGTTAAATTTTTCTGTATAAACGCGACTTGCTTTTCCCAGTCTTCCCATATTATTTCCTTTAAAAATGCTTGATCAAGAGGATAGGCGTAGCGGCTCATCCACTTCACATTATCTACATCATCGTCATAACGCTCCATGGAACGGAAATCAATTAATCCAACTTTTAAAAGACTCAATATAAATCCATCATATTTGGGGAATGCTTGATCGCGATCACGGCGAATGGTTTTATATAAGGTCGTACTATTTTCCTGCTTATAAGCACCAAAACGCCACTGATCGTAATGACGGTCATAATCACCAATGACAAAATCCATCAAACGTGCTTTTAAGAAGTTGGGCTCATCTACCTTGCTTTTTTTGGATTTTCTTAATTCTGCCAAAACATCTTTGGTACTAATGATATCCTCAGGGTTTCCGAATTGGGCGAGTGATTTATTGCTGCTACCTGCATGCGCTTCAAACATATACAGTTTATCACCATAATCTTCGTTGTAAATGCCCAATCGCTCCTGTTTTGGTAGGTAGTAGATTTTTGGTTCGGCATTGTAAATATTCAGACTGTCAAAAATAGAATTCAAGGCAAATGGCGCATATGGGTGCGCCGTGGTATAAAAATCCTGAACAACATCTGCGGCAATGGTATTTTCCATAAAATCCTCAACATAGTGGTCTGTTATCTTGGATTGAATAAATCGTGTGGCACTTTTACGAATTTCGCGTACCGTAAATTCATGGTCTTCATCGTCAATGAGTCGAAGGGATCGGGATTGATTACCACCACCTTCAGATATAGCGCGAACATTTCCAGAAAGTTTAGACAAATCTAAAACAGGAGCTTCAATCTCTTTGCTATAAAGATTTCGATAGTGGTTGCCCCATAAAGCACGGTAAAATCCACTTTTATCAGTTTCTTCTTTTGTGTAAATCGACGCTTTGTAGGTGTCGCTAAAAGTATTACTATTTGGATAGGAAACTTCGCTTAATTGTGTTTGTTGGTCTTGGATGTTTTTTTCAAATAATTTTTTGGGCGCACCTTCACCCGTAGCAAAAAACTCCACTTTAGAACTGCGATCTTTGTACACTATAAGGCGAGCAAAACCATTAGTTTTAGAAGTAAACTGTCCTTCTTTGGCTTTCCGCACATTATCTAGCTGATCTCCCGATGCTCCACTGACAATCTGTATCACATTGTCATCAACAATGTACTGCAAGTTTTTATCACTTGCGGAAACAAAAATGACATTAGGAAACATATTGGCTAAAGTTTCAAGCGTTCCAGCCATTTTTTGGCGCTGAATACTGTAATAATCCTCTGTTTTAAGTCCGCCAATATTTTCAAAAAAGTTTTGACGAGAATAGGTAAGTACTGAATGATGAATGGCGACAATAACGGTTTTATTTTGTTCGTCTTTTAGGTCGTCTTTAAATTTGGCAAAAAAGTCTGCTCGTGTTTTGATGTCGCATTTATTGTTGAGGTACAAATGATTGTCCCAATCTTCTAAAAACCACTGTGAATCGATCATCAGCAGTTCTACGTTTTTCATATCCAAATCTTTTATCTCACGAGGACAACCATCATTTGGCCAGAATTTGACATTACTGTTATCCTGAATAAACGACTCCATATCGTCAATGTTTTCGTGTCCGTTTTTGTTCCACTCGTTGTTACCGGGCATAAAGATGATGTTGCCATTAAAGTTGGTCAACGGCTGCATCAGACTCTTTTGCAGTAATTCTTCGGTCTTCTTGCGGTCTTTGTCATTTGGAGAATAGCCATTTTTAGTAATATTACCTAGTGCGACAAAGGTGGCCTTTTCATCTTTTTGAGACATTTCTGTGATCGCCTTTAAAACTTCTTGGGTAGGATTTTTGGTCTCTAGTTCGGTGTTTCCAGTGAAGTAAAACGTTTGTTCCACAGTTTTTTCTTGAGATACTACTGTTTGATGAACACCAAATATCGAAACTGAAAGTAACGCCCAGAAGTTGATATTTCTCCAATTGAGAATTGATTTAAAATAGGTCATATAATTAATGTAGGGTATTAGTAAAGTTGTCAGTAATATGCTAAAAGGTCATGTTGAATAAGAACATTCAAAAGTACGAAAATTAAAATCTGAAAATGAACACCATATAGATCAAATATTAACTCATTTAGAAGGTTACAAGTTATACAAAAAACACTAATTGAACGGTATTTATTTTTAGTGGCAAACATTGCCGGTGTGCCGCACCATTAGTTTCCATGCATGGTTTTTTTGCATCCATACATTGGTATATTTTAGGTTAGGGATTTCGCCTTCATGTTGGTTAAATTATATCAACGCACTTTTTTCTATGCCAATTAAAAACTATTGTTCATTGATTCCCACATAAAATATATAAGAATTTAAAAACATATAAAATAATGCAGGCAAAGAAATCAGGAGACTATCCTGTGATCTAATTCTAGCCATTAAACCCAGTAACATTAACAATGCGAGTCCGCCGGCTGATATTAGTAAAAGAGGTTTAAATAGCAATCCTATCAATAATCCCAAAGCACCTAAAATCTCGAGAACGATTGTAAGAAGGCCTAATTTTTCTAACTTGAAACGCTTAAATTCATTTTTCATGTGAGGAGAAATAAAATAAGAAATTGCATACGCCAGGAAAGAGAGACTGGATATTAATACACATACAATAAAGATAGTAGTCATGATTAAATAATATCCAATGAAACTAGTGTTATGAAAGCACATAGAATTAACAAAACCAAAGAGGGTAAATGTTTAATAAGCGGATTTTTTATTTTGAAATGGAAATATTGAGCAGCTAACATAAACATGCCCATAAGAATCGCAGGAATTGTAATTAAGGATGGATACCAAATTCCGGTAATCAATAAAGTGGCTAATGCTACTTTTGATGTTCCTACAAAGGCTCGCGTTAAATCATTTAATCCGAACTGTTTAAATTCTTTGATAATCACATCATAACTAAAAATCCAAACATAGAAGACTGATGTTGCTACAATAATTTGTGCTGCGATTAGAAAATTTGTCATTATTAGTTGGTTTAAGTGGTTGCTTTTGTAACCTTTTGTAGGTCATGTTGAGTATTTTGTAAATTAAAACACAGTATTCACTAAATATGAACCGCAACATAACGTCTGTTTTTGGTATCTGTCGATTAGGTCGTGTGATTTTGGTTTATTTAATAATGAGTTGGGAACAACTTGATTTTGCTTGGTTGGTAAATTAGGTCATTAAGCGTTCGCATCCCAACTTTTTATTAATATGCAAATATCGTTCAATTATAACATATAATTTTTTTTGCGGTTAGTTAAAATTAATTAAACTTAAAATCTTCCTAAAAGCAGGTCATATTTTACGAATCATAGTGTATTGACCCTAAACTGTGACATTTCTGCTTTAAAAAAAAATCGTTCGACAAAGGATCAAAATATCGTGCTTTAACTAATCTATATTAGCTTGAATAGTATCTATCAAAATTATATAAACTATATGCAACATCAATTTTGGAGGCCCACTAGTTAGATACAACAAATGTTTTTAGCATATTTTTGCTCGCGGCATTTGGCACTTCAGAAATCAGTGCATAATTGCCAGATTCTAGAGTAGCAGTAAAGTAGCCAGTGTTTCCTGCCGGCATATCGTTAACACCTCCTAAAAACGTAAAACCAGAAGGAGCAGGCTCAATTAATCCTTTGGGATCCGCCCAGTTCATCCAGTTCTCTAGCTCCTTTAGATCGGCGTTGTCATTGAGTTTAACAAGGTTAATATCATGTCCAACAAAATTTTCATGTACAGTCTGATCTCTGTAGAATACTGAAAAGATGTGTTCGCCAGCACTAATTGAATCATTTAGCACAATGCCATCTGTACTAGAAATATTTATGGCGATATCAGCGTCTAGTTCTTTGTTACCCGAATCAACATCCGCTACGACAAGATCTTTAACCATTCCCATAGAGGAGTGAAACATTCCGTTGCTCATTTTTAAATAACATTCAATGATGTAATTGCCAGGCTTTAAATGAATTGTAGTTTCGCCCACTTCGTTCGGAGATATTAAACCTGAACCTCCCAAGAATTTAACTTCACTAAACCATTCCGGAAGTTTTCCAAACTCTGCAAAACCCTCTTCAGTCTTTCCTTCCATAATTAATTTCATTCCATTATCAAACACAGGTGCCACACTATTTTTTGCGTCTTCAGAAGTCTTTCCTTCTGGATATTTATCTACCAAGAAAAAGTGTGTTTGCGGTGATACGTTTTTGTAACGAAACGTATTCCATCCAGAGCTAATAGTATCAGGCATTTGGAATTCCATATTTTCAGTTATGATTTCGATCACATTCTCTTTTTCTTCCTCAACAATAGTATTTGTTTCTTGTCTTTTGTCAGATTTACAAGACTGTATTAAGAGGCAAGAAGCAGAAATGCCAATTAATAAGGTCATTGAGATAATTTTTTTAATGTCATTTTTAAAAGTTTTCATGAGATTATTTATTTAGTTAATATTTAATTGTTGCTAATTTTAAATAAACAAAACACATCACATCATGAATTAAATTATGGTGGAGATTTGAGATTACATATTTTAACGCAGTCCAGTTTTGAGTAAGGATTATTAACTGATATGAGATTTATTGGGGCACGGTAAAGCTGAACATGAAAAACATACTGTAAAAAGTTAATAAATTCATTTATAATGGATTAACATTTTTTTTAATGGATTGAAAGTCACTTTCCTTACTACCAAGATAAAAAAAATAATTTAAAAACTTAATATTGGTGGCTTTCCCTAAAGGTTTGATGTTTGACAAATTGGTTGTACGTGACAACTTTATCAACACTAAAACCACCCATGTTTGTATTAGGTGGTTTTTTGGTTACTATCAATTGTCTATAACTAACTTAACGGGTCTCGCTGGTTTTTAGTGGATAATCTCACTTTCCCTTTTGAAAAAGGAACAATCATAGGTACTTCCTGTTGATAGACCTCATATTCTTTGCCTATGAATTTACGAAGATCCCGTTCTTCAAGATATTTAATGGCTACTAAAATATATGCCGATGTGACCAATGCAAACATGAGATGGCCTGCCGTCATTACAGGCGTTGCCCAAAACGCAATGATAAATCCCATCATTATAGGGTGCCTTACAATTTTATATAAAAAGTTGGTTTGAAACTTTGGTGGATGGGTTTCCCTGTTTTTTAAATTTTCCCAAATTTGCTTAAGACCAAAGAGTTCAAAATGGTTGATCATGAACGTAGAGAGAAGTACCACCAACCATCCGAAAAAGAAAACTCCGGTAAGTACCTTTGCTATCATATTATTCTCCACATTCCAAACCACTGTTGTCATGGGTTGCCATTTCCAATAAATTAAGAATAAAGCCAAACTCGACAAAAGAACATAGGTACTCCGTTCGATCGCAGGGTCTATAAATTGTTTTATCCATCTTTTAAATGCAGGACGTGCCATGACACTGTGTTGAAGTGCAAATACACTTAATAAAATGACATTGATTATTACCGACTGCCAAAAGGTGGTTTCAGGGCCAGAGTCAATGGATTTCGGGACAATGAAGTTGCCCACAAAACCAATGGCATACAAAAAAGCGACAAGAAATAGAAGATACGCAAATATCCCATAAATGAATACGATTAATTTTTTCATCTTTTTGGTTTGTTTAGTTAATTGTTTGCGAACAAGTGGCCTTGAATCAACCGCTGATTGTTCTTAATTTTTTAGTTTCCCGTAAAGATTATTAAAAAAAGGCAGAAAGTATTTACTCAAAAGTTCAAAAAATGTACTTTAAGGCTCAATGAAGGGACTAATAATCAATTAATTATCATTTGGACGAGTGATTTTTCTAAATTGATTGGGGGGGTATTTGTATTGGGTTTTAAAAGATCTTATAAAATGGGATGAATTCTTGAAACCACTTTCAAAACAGATTTCGTTGACGTTTAAATCGGATTCCAATAAAAGTCTTTCGGCTTGTTTAAGACGTATTTCCAAAAGCCATCTTGAGGGTGTTGTATTGAGTTGCTGTTTAAAGTCCCGTTTGAAAGAAGATAAACTTCGTCCGCATAATCCTGCAAAGGCTTTCATAGGGATATTTTTCTGAAAGTTGCATTTCATAATGCTTTCAATATCGCATTTAGAGATTTTTTGAATCTCAAAGGATTCCTTCGAATGTCTTTTCCCAGTAATGAATTCTTCAATCTCTGCCATTACAGAATAAGCATTGCCAACCCAAAAAAGATGATCGCATCCTGGTAATTCAACGAATTTTGAATTAGGTATTTGTTCTGCCATGTAATTCGCTTCTTCAATATGAACATCCCTTTCACCGGTTCGATGAAGCACCAAGGTGGGCACATTTATGGTTTTCAAAATATTGGTAATATCAGCTTCCGTGTTCATAACGGCCAATGCCAATGCCGTACCCGGACTTGCTCCAGATCGCAAATAACCAGCAAACCAATCATAATAGTCATGTTCATGGGCCATAGATGGCATTAAAATTTCCAACCCAAGCTTTTGTCCATTTCCCCAGCCTTCTCTGATGAACTGATAAAAGTTTTCACGCTCTTCTTTATTGGGCGCCCATGGATAGTCAGTTGAATATTTTCTCTTGGCAAAGACGCCAAAAGTTATTAAACCACTGGTACGTTGCGGATACGTTGCCGCAAATAGGCAGGAGATCGTGCCACCTTCAGAATGCCCAAACAATATGGCTTTTTGTGAGTCAGCTGCATCCATCACATTGAGCACATCATCCATTCGCTCTTCCAATGAGCACAGTGCATCTACTTTATCGGATAGACCGGTGCCTCTTTTGTCGAATAATATCAACCGCGAAAATTCGGAGAGTTTTATTAAAAAATTGGCAATTTTTGGATCCTCCCAAAGGATGTCAATATTTGATACCCAACCAGGAACATAAACAATATCTGTTGGGCCATCACCAATAATTTGATAAGCGATGCTGATATCTGCTCTTTTGGTATATCGTGTTTCGGGCTTCATTTGAATGGTTACATTGGTAAATTTTACCGTATAGCTGACGCGTATCAGCTTTTCAAATTTCACTAAAGTCAAATTGCAACCGTGCAGGTCAACTTATTTTTGTATGTTAATCGTGGAAAGACTATCAAATATATTAAAAAAAAAGTAATGAGGGATATCTTCCACAGATACCGATTGATGTTAAGCAAATGATTAAAATTACAATCCATGTCACCAGTTAGGGTTTCCATTAACATTCATAAACCAATAACCAATAAATAAATCTTACCTTTGCAGCCTAATAAGAAATGACGCTAAGAGATAGATTGTCATTTCCAAACAATTTATATGTCATTCAATTCATTAGGATTATCTGATGCTTTGCTAAAAGCAGTCAGCAAACAAGGCTATACAACGCCTTCACCCATTCAACAAAAAGCAATTCCTTTAATACTCGAACGCAAGGATATTATGGCGTCTGCACAAACAGGCACTGGAAAAACCGCAGGGTTTACGCTTCCCATGTTACAAATTTTGTCGCAAGGGCAACAGTTACGGCAGCGTCCCATTAGGGCTTTGGTACTGACTCCAACACGTGAGCTTGCAGCGCAGGTACACCAAAATGTGAAGGATTACAGTGCGTTTGTAGATATCAAAAGCATGGTGATCTTTGGAGGTGTCAACCAGAATCCGCAGGTTTCTACCTTACGTCAGGGCGTGGATATTCTCATTGCCACACCAGGGCGTTTACTCGATTTGCATAACCAGCGCATGTTGTCGCTCTCCAATATCGAAATCTTGGTTTTAGATGAAGCTGATAGAATGCTCGATATGGGCTTCTTACGAGATATCAAAAAAATAATGGCTTTGATGCCAGCAAAACGCCAGAACCTATTGTTTTCGGCAACTTTTTCCAAAGAGATCAAAGCGTTGGCAAACGAAATTTTGCACCATCCTGTTTTGGTGGAAGCGACTCCAGAAAATACAACAGTAGATGCCATTGAGCAAAAAGTCTATTTTGTGGATAAAGGTCAAAAAGCAAACGTCCTCGTAAAGTTGATTTCTGATGGCAATTGGGAACAGGTTTTGGTTTTTACGCGTACCAAGCATGGGGCCAACAAACTGACCAAAAAACTAATCAGCAGCAACATCTCATCACTCGCCATTCATGGCAATAAAAGTCAAGGTGCACGTACCAAGGCACTCGAAGGTTTTAAAAAAGGAAGTATCCGCGTGTTGGTGGCTACCGATATTGCCGCTCGTGGATTGGACATTCCGTTGTTGCCGCATGTCATCAACTTCGAATTGCCAAACATCTCAGAAGATTACGTACACCGAATCGGAAGAACAGGAAGGGCAGGAGCCAGTGGTGAAGCCATATCTTTGGTAAGTAGCGACGAACGAGGTTATTTAAGGGATATAGAAAAGTTGGTGGGCTTGCGCATTCCAAATGGAACTTTGGAAGGTTTTGAACCAGACCCAAATGCCGTTCCTGAACCGGAGGAGAAAAGACAGGGAGGTCAACGTCATTCGCAATCGAGAAGTTCAAATTCCAATAGTGGAAATTCAGATCGAAATCGAAGCAGAAATCGGAATAGAAATAGAAACTAGAGTCTAGAGAATGGACTGATGGTAAAAAGCTATAAAAATGCAAGTAAACAATCCACTTCACGGTGTTACTTTAGAGCAAATCCTTACGGAATTGGAAACACATTATGGATGGGAATATATGGGTTCGGTAATTAACATTCGTTGTTTTACTGACGATCCTTCTATAAAATCTAGTTTAAAGTTTTTGCGAAAAACGCCTTGGGCGCGCACTAAAGTGGAGACCATGTATGTAAAAATGTTACAAAAAAAGCAAGGACCCAATTAAAGGATTCTTGCTTTTTTATATACAGTTATAAAATAATGTCAGGTAAAGAATCAGGATCGTTCCGCCTTTGGCGTAACTGTTAGAACCAAGAACCAAGACTTAATTTAAAAGTCTGTTAATAGAAAGTACTTCAATTATTAATCTTCGTCTTCTTCAGGTTCATAAAGTACAACTTCTGCATCAAATTCCGCATCTGTAAATTCATCACGACTTATCCAATACTCCGAGGTGGTCATTACGTATCCGTTGGCGCCTTTTGGCTCCAACTTCCAGATAATGGAATCCGCTTCTTCAAAGGCTTCTTCACCAGCCAAATGATTGGCATACAAACGTTTGATAAGACTGTTTTTTGCCAAGGTTTTGTCCAGTGCTTTTAAAACGATCTCTTTGCTGATGTCTTCATTGGGAGTTATTTCGAACTCCACGATGGTCGCTTTGGCACTTGGGAAAGTTCCGTTGAAGGCTTTAAACAACAACTGATTAATGTTGTACAGCTGATGATGAAGTGAGATATCGCTGTATTCTTCAGAGATTTTGTCCAATAACATGTCATGGGACATTTGGTCAATTTGACCTTCGCCTAGTGCTTCCGATAATTTGTAATCCAACAAAATCGCGGCAGCTTCTGGCGGTTCAAAGTCGGAAATGGCCATAAACAACAAATCCTTCAATTCTTCAGGTTTGGAGTTTGCTGCATCCGGAAATCCGAAGCGTTCGAGTAATGTGATATAATCGGTATTGGTCCAAGCACCTTCAAGCTCTTCCACCGTTTTTACGCTATTGATAATCAAATGATAGTTCATAGTTTATTTTTTTCTTAATTCGAATAAATCTTTTCTTCGGTCCTTTAAATTTCGGACACTTCCAAACTGATTCAGTTCACGCAGCAGATCGATATCCACATCCGCTATCAGGATCATTTCGGCATTTGCTGTAGCTTCCGCTTTAACACCATTGGTTGGAAAGGCAAAATCGCATGGCGTAAATACCATGGACTGTGCAAACTGTATATCCATGTTCTGCACTTTTGGCAAGTTGCCCACACTTCCGGCAATCGCCACGTAACATTCGTTTTCAATGGCGCGTGCCTGTGCGCAATGACGCACTCGGGAAAACCCGTTTTGAGTATCGGTCAAAAAGGGCACAAACAGAATGTCTACACCATCATCGGCCAGGATTCTGCTCAATTCTGGAAACTCCACGTCATAGCAAATCAATATTCCAATTTTACCACAATCGGTATCAAAGGCTTCGAGCTTGTTGCCGCCCACCAATCCCCACATTTTTGCTTCATCGGGCGTTACGTGCAGTTTTTCGTAGCGCTCGGTAGTACCATCACGTCGGCAAAGATACCCTACATTGTACAAGCGTTCGCCAACCATTTCGGGCATACTGCCAGTAATGATATTGATGTTATAGGAAATTGCCAATTTTGAAAATCGCTGTACGATCTCTGTAGTGTGTTTTGCGAGTTCCCTGATGGCCTCAGCGGTGGACATGTGATTATTATCGGCCATCAACGGCGCGTTGAAAAACTCTGGGAACAAGGCAAAATCACTGCGATAACCAGATACAGCATCAATAAAAAATTCGGCCTGTTGCATGAGGTCGTCCAGATTTTTATACAATCGCATTTGCCATTGCACCAACCCAAGTCGTACAACTTTTTTGACAGTTGTTGCTTTTCGGGCAGATTTTTCGTAATACACGTTATCCCATTCTAGCAATACGGCATAATCCTTTGAAGAAGCATCACCTTCGAGGTAATTCTTCAAGATACGCGTCGGATGGAAATCATTGGAAATCTGAAAGTTCAACACGGGATCATGTATTTCCTTACGTCGCACTTTGTCGATGTATTGCTTCGGAGTTAATTCGTCGGAATATTTATAATAATTCGGGATTCTTCCGCCGAAAGCGACACCTCTTAAATTGAGATGTTCGCAAAGCTCCTTCCGATAATCATACAATCGGCGTCCCAAACGAAGGCCTCTAAATTCAGGTTTTATAAATACGTCAATACCGTAGAGCACATCGCCATCATTGTGATGGGTACTAAATGTATAATTTCCTGTAATATCCTTGTAGGTATGATATTTATCAAAGGTATCATATTCTACAATGATAGAAAGTGCACAACCTGCAATTTGGTTGTTGACTTTAATCACCACTTGTCCTTCGGGAAAATTGTCAATAAGTACCTTTATTTGATTTTCTTGCCAAATAGAATCGGGCATGCTGGTATAAGCAGCAATCATGGCCGATTTAAGTTCCTGATAATCTTCGAGATTCAGGTATTTTAATTCAATATTTTCAATGTTGTCCATAGTTGGTAATAAATTGCAAAGATACTCATCATTCACTTAAAATAGTTGTGTTAACAGGTTTGTTTTAAAATCAATAATGTCCGGTAAAGAATCAAGATCCTTCCGCCTTTGGCCTAACTGCTAGAGCCTAAAATCAAGACTTAATTTAATTTACTGATAAAGATCTGGTTATGATGATAACAAAAATAACGACCTATTCTTGCTAGTGTTCAAGAATAGGTCGTCTTGTAAAATAAATCAGGCTACTTTTTAGATTGTTGCTTTTTTATTGTTTTTTCATCGATATCAAATTTGTTTGTATTTATTTTGGAAGGAATGCCCGATGGATTTAAAGGATTATCCTCCTCTTTAGTTCTTTTGAACTTCTTTTTATCTTCTATAGTTCCCATTGTATTTTTTGTTTAAATTCATACATAATATACAAATTAGAGAGTGATATTTTATTAAAACTATCTTAAAACCCAACAAATATTTTCTTAAATGACCAATTGTTCCATAAAAAAAACAGCCAAAAAGATAAGGTTCTTTTTGACTGATTTCCATTAGAGTAGGTCAAGGGATGATAATTTGGCCTCAAAATTAATGAGGCTATATTTTTTGATTAAAATCCTTTGAAAAATTACTAGCTTTTGAATCAACATTATGAGCAACCGTTTCAGCTTTGTTAGCAAAATTGTTGTAGCTTGAACTGGCTTGATTTTTTAAATCGTTGAAGCCAGAATTTGCGTGATTCTTCAAATCGTTAGTAAGGTCTTTGGCGCTATTTGCAAGGTCCTTTGTCCCTTTGGCAATGTTTTGTCTTGTCTTACTTCCTTTGTGAGGTGCAAACAAGAGACCAACAGCTGCGCCTACCAATGTTCCTACCATTAATGCGCCAATCACCTTACTTGAAGTATTTGATTTATTTGAATTGTTTGAATATTCCATTTGTTACTTTAATTTTAAAATTATAATATTTTTTTTCCTTGTAAAAGTTTGAATATCAATACTATGACCGCTATTACTAGAAGCACGTGAATGATACCACCTGCATTAAAAGCGAATAAGCCCAAAGCCCAGATAATGATTAATATTACTATGATATAGTATAATAAATTTGCCATGATTTTTTTGTTTTTTTAAATTGTTACTTTCTAATTTTAGTAAAAAGAACAAGAAGTTTTGATGATTCTTGCTCTTTTTTCCAACCAACTAACTAAAAACCCTTAGGATGAGAAGTGCTCTTATATATCACTGTATCCTAAAACTTTTCTTTTTCAATTTCTTATTTTTTCTTTGCAGGAGCTTTTTTATCCGAGCTTTTTGGAGCTGCGGGTTTACCTGCTTTTTTGCCAGCTTTTGTAGTGGCGTCTTTTTTCTTGTCTTTACCTAAATTACTCATTTTTAATGTTTTTTATGTTAAATTGTTATATACTTTTAATCATTTGTTATAATAAAAAGCCATTAGTTTAATACATGCAAGGTAAGACAGAAGAATTCTAATACTCTTATATTTGAATTACATAATGTTATATAAATCATAGGTTTTCAATTTCTAAAGAAGACAATTTAGAAATGTTTCTATCCATTTCACTGGTAATTTAATTTAAAACAAGCTTCTAATTGTATCATACTGTATACATAAGTAAAATTATTCTCTATACTAAAATAACAGTATAATACCAATCTTTGGAGTTGTTATTGCTATTTTTTGTTAGGCCTTCAATATTAACATATGATTGAATGTTTGTGTCTCTGAAGACCTACATCAAAGATTTAAGGTTTTCGTTTTGGAGATAATCCGAAAGGTCATAATAATAAAGGCAACAATCATTGAAACCAATAAAAGATCACCAGTGATATATAAATAATAGCCTATCACCCCAACCCAAATAATGGCTAAAGTACCAGCTATTGAAAAGTATAGATTAAGCATAAATTATAGTTCAATTTTTGACGTGTTTATGGATTATTGAGTTTGATCAAAGTATCCTGAATTTTCTTATTGGCATCCTTAACCAAAGTATTATAATTGCAAAAGTGTCTATGCACGTATGCATTATCTAAAGGCTCTCTAACAGGAGATGCTTGCCTATTCTAGAATTTTGATTACTGCGGGTTTCTTTTTCAATTGTACTCATATATTTGAAGTTTTAGGTTCACAAATAGATAAATAATCACCAGACATCATAAGTGTTATAATATTGCGCAAGATACAATAAGGGTAAAAGTTAGGTGTTATAGATTAAACGAGTACTTTTATAAGAATCACAGATTTTCAAGGTTCTTTCTGCGTTTGTCTTTTAATTGTTTGAAGAAGGTAGGGGTAAGACCAGTGATTTTTTTAAATTGATTGGATAGATGTGCAACGCTGCTATAATTGAGCTTATAGGATATTTCGGTAAGGTTGAGTTCGTCATAAAGCAATAGCTTCTTTACCTTTTCTATCTTGTGAAGGATGATATATTGTTGAAGCGTAATACCTCTTACTTCCGAAAAAATATTGGATAAATAAGTGTAGTCTAATTTTAATTTTTCACTTATGTAAACTGAATAGTTTTCTTTTGGCAACACATCTGAATAATGAATCATTTCGACCACGACGCCTTTTATCTTTTCAATCAGTATGCTCTTGTTGTCATCAAGAAGTACCAATCCGTTAGCATGGAGATTTTTTCTTAATACACTGCGTTGATCGGGCGAGATATCCTCCAAAATTTCAACCTTACCAAGATCGACATTTACATAATGAAGCCCGATGTTTTTAAGTTCTTCTTTTACAAGCATTTTACATCGAAGACTTACCATATATTTTATGTAAAGCTTCATGGTTGTTGGTTTTTTTTTAATTCGTTTATCTTAAGGCTAGGCTTCGGTAGAGGAATAAATCTAATCCTCGTAACCACTTTTAATGACAGTGGAAATCATTTTAAACTGCTCTTTGGCAGCAAAATGATGATTCTTGTGTGCGGGTATGATAATGCCTTCTCCCTTTGAGAGCTTATAATTTTTCTTGCTAATGGTCAAATTTGCCGGGCCATCAATAATTTGAATATAGGTATCGTAGGGGCTTAATTTCTCTTCAACTTCTTCACCGGCATCAAAAGACGATGCCGTGATGTTACCTGTAATTTTTTTATGGATTGTTTTGCTCACAACTGCATTTGGCAAATATTGAATGATTTCAATTATGATATGCGACTTCGCTTTTTCTAATTCAATATGATTATTGAGCTTTTCCATTGAGTTTATAAATTATTAAATGATTTTTTATTGTGAGATTTATTGAAGTAGGCCACCAATCAATCACAAAGGCAGTTAAAAATATCTAACTCAACGTTTTCAATACATGAGACTTTTAGTTGATTACATTCCACTAAAACTTTTACCCTCAAGGTTACATTAATCACACCTTAATTAATTATGGGATTAATGGTAAAGAAATAATCTTTAGTTTTTGGTGGTTTTAGGAAATAATTCAGAAAATGGCAAACCCATTCTCTTAAAATTGGTGCTAAAATTATATTTAAAGTTGTCCCAGGCGTTGGGGCTTGACTTATATGTGGTCAATTGATTTTTTAATTTTGTGTTTTGTTCCTTTAGATTCTTAATCCTTCTTGTCCGCTCTAATTCAATAATTCTTTGGGCTTCTTTAATTTCTTCGGTTATTTGGATGATCTCTTGATTGTTTTTTTCAATTTTGGTCATCGTGTAGTTTTTTAAATTAATAAACCCTAAATTTATATTTTCCGATTTTTCAATTGGCTCGTTAGAGATACTTGATAAGTAGCTATCTGCTACATTCGTGTTAGAATTGCTTTCCTTGTTTACACTAGCAGCGGTTATAAATAGTAAGCTAAAAGTGTAAAATAATAATCGTTTCATAATGTTCGAATTTTAGTGGCTCTAATATTCAATTGTTCCGCCAAAAAAAAGTGGTTAATAAAAAAGTACAGGATTTAGAGTCCTGTACTTTGAAAATTAATTAAACACTATACGACTCTCGGCTTTCCTATAGTGTTATTACCTAATAAATTGATAATAACGTTAAAATTGGATAAATAACGCATTACGAAGATAGTGTTAAACACCTTCTAGCGAGTTACATATCCTTTGCTTATGTTTACATATTTCACACCTTTGACACATGCTGAGTGTGATTTTTTGTAAATCTTATCTATGTGATTTAAATTTGTAGTAATCAAATTATAAAATTAAGAGATCCTTCATGTTTAAATAAGATGGATTGAGTTTATTGAGATTTCAGTTGCTTTATAAACGACGGAATGCTTTCTATTCCGTTGATGGTTAATTGTTTTATAAAAGCACTTCCTATGATAGCCCCTTTGGCATGTTGTGTGGCTTGACCGAATGATTTGCTATCGGAAATTCCAAAGCCAACAATTTGAGGGTTGTTGAGGTTCATGTCGGCTATACGCTTAAAATAGCTGGTTTGAGCATCACCAAATCCACTTTGGCTTCCTGTAACGCTCGCGCTGCTTACCATATAGATGAACCCTTTGGAAATGGAATCGATGTAACGGATGCGCTCCACAGAAGTTTGTGGCGTGATAAGAAAGACATTGATGAGTCCGTTGCGCTCATATGTTGATTGGTACTCTTCATGATACACATCCACCGGCAAATCAGGAATGATGAGTCCGTCGATACCAATTTCGGCGCATTTTTTACAAAAGTCTTCCACACCATACTGCAATATCGGGTTAAAATAGCCCATGATAATCAACGGAAGGCTCACACTTTTACGGATGTCCTTCAATTGATTGAAGAGCACTTCTGTGGTCATTCCATTTTTGAGTGCCTGTGTCGAACTCGCTTGAATCGTCGGCCCATCGGCAAGCGGGTCGCTAAATGGCAATCCAATTTCTATCATGTCCACACCACTTTTTTCCAGATCTTGAAGGATTGTTACCGTATCGGTAAGATGCGGATAGCCAGCCGTAAAGTATATGGATATTAACTTTTTATCTTCTTGAAGTGTTTGATTGATTCTATTCACGGTTATAATTTAAAATAGTTGATATATGTATCCAAGTCCTTATCGCCACGACCCGATAGATTGATCACTACGATGTCGTCTGGTTTAAATTGTTTGTTTTCAAACATGGCCAAGGCGTGCGAGGTTTCAATAGCAGGGATAATGCCTTCCAATTGGCTCAACTCATAACCTGCCAACATGGCTTCATCATCGGTGATGGATATAAATTCGGCGCGACCAGAGGTAAACAAGTGTGCATGCATTGGCCCGACACCCGGATAATCCAATCCTGCGGAAATAGAGTAAGGTTCCGTAATCTGCCCATCTGGAGTTTGCATCAATAGAGTTTTGCTACCATGAATAATACCTTCCTTGCCCAATACCGAAGTGGCAGCGCTCTCCCCAGAAAGTATTCCTTTGCCAGCAGCTTCTACGGCAATCAATTTGACATCGGTATCCTCTAAAAAGTGATAGTACGCACCAGCAGCATTACTGCCACCACCAACACAGGCAACCACATAATCGGGTTTAGTAGTGCCTTCCAGCTCTTGCAATTGCCATTGGATCTCTTCCGAAACCACGGCTTGAAAGCGTGCCACCATATCGGGGTACGGATGCGGACCCACAACACTTCCAATGATGTAATGTGTATCTATAGGATTATTGATCCAGTCACGAATGGCCTCGTTGGTGGCATCCTTTAAGGTACGACTTCCCGACAATGCAGGAACCACGCTTGCTCCCAAAAGTTTCATTCGAGCTACGTTGGGTGCTTGTCTTGCAATGTCTATTTCGCCCATGTACACGATGCATTCCAATCCCATGAGCGCGCAAACTGTTGCTGTTGCCACACCGTGTTGCCCAGCTCCAGTCTCGGCGATAATACGATGTTTCCCCAAGCGCTTTGCCATTAATATTTGCCCAATGGTATTATTAATTTTATGTGCTCCTGTATGGTTGAGGTCTTCGCGTTTTAAATAAATTTTTGTGTTGTATTTGGCACTCAAGCGCTTTGCAAAATAGAGTGGGGAAGGACGGCCTACATAATCCTTGAGCAAGGCATGAAACTCCTTTTGGAATTCGGGCTCTGCCATGACTTTTAAATAATTTTGGCGTAATTCTTCCACGTTGGGATAGAGCATTTCCGGGATGTATGCACCTCCGAAATCTCCATAATAACCTTTGTCGTTGATGTTGTATGTCATAATTTCTATTCCTGCACATGCAGGAATCTCCTGTTTTAAGTTTTTATGTAACTACCAAGTTTTGTTTTAAATTCTAATAGCTGATCGATATTTTTCATGCCTGGTTCACTTTCAAACTTACTATTAACGTCTATAGCGTAACAATATCTGGAAGCCTCAGACCCAAAGAAGGTTTTAATGAGTTCAACGGATTCCAAACCAATGCCACCACTCAAAAAATAAGGTTTGGAAGATGGATACTCTTTAAGAACATCCCAATTGAAAGTGTCACCATTGCCACCAGGTAATTTTCCTTTGGTGTCAAACAGGAAATAATCGCAGGTTGTTTCATAAGGCTCAAGAACTGAAAAATCGAAGGTGTCCTTAATGGAAAATATTTTGATGATTTCTAGTCGATCGCGATTGCGAGCGATGCTTGACAAACTGTCTTTTTTTGTTGAGGTTTCTTGGTCGTATCCAAAATGATGTTTTAATTTTGAACAAAATTCCGCAGATTCTTCACCATGCAATTGTACTGCATCCAATTGATAGCGGTTTATTTTTTCGATGATATGCTCGAGAGATGCATCCACAAAAACCCCAACTTTTTTAATGGATTTAGGAAGTTCTGGTATGGTTCCTTCAAAATAGCGCGATGAATTTTTATGAAATATAAATCCGAGATAGTCTGGTTGCAAGACCGCAAGCTCTTGTATATTCTCGTGATATTTCATTCCGCAGACTTTAAGTTTCATTGATTTAAATTTTGAATGAATTGTTTTGCACTTGTACCAGCATTATCAGTTTTCATAAAATTCTCACCAATTAAAAATCCTTGAAAACCATAAGGGCGCAATTCTTTGATGGACACAACGTCGCTGATACCACTTTCAGAAACTTTGACAAAATCATTAGGAATAAGTTCACTTAAGTGTTTACTGATATTGAGACTCACTTCAAAAGTTTTTAAGTTTCTGTTGTTCACACCAATCATATCAAGGCTAGGCATGATGGATTTTTGTAATTCGTCTTCGTTATGGACTTCTAACAGTACTTCCAGTTGCAGACTTTTTGCCAATTCAGAAAATTGTTTGATTTCGATGTTGCTCAATACGGCTGCAATCAACAAAATAGCATCGGCACCGTGAGCTTTAGCTTCCACAATTTGATAATTGTCAACAATAAACTCTTTCCGCAGTAGAGGGAGATTACAACTTGCCCTAGCAATCAATATATCATCCAAGGAACCTCCAAAATACTTGCCATCGGTTAAGACAGACATGCCACAAACACCAGCTTCTTCATAGCCTGTGGCGACATCAAACACATTCAGATCTTGATTGATGGTCGACTTGGATGGCGATCGGCGTTTATATTCGGCAATGACACCTGTTTGGCTTTGCTTTAATGCGTTGCTCAATGAGATTGTTTTGTTATTGAATAAGACAGACTGATCCAATTGAGATATGGGAATGATGGATTTCTTTAAATCGACTTCCTTGCGTTTATCCTGAATGATGCGTTCTAAAATATTCATTGCTGTTTACTCAATTTAATAAGGGTTTCGAACTTTTCTTTTGCTTTTCCACTTATAAGGGATTCTTTTGCCATTTCAAAACAGTTTTGAATTCCTGTATTTTTAACCGTGTTGATTGCCATTGCTGCATTGGCGCAAACTACATTGATTTGCGAATCGGTGCCATGGCCATCCAAAATATGAGTGAATATTTTCGCTGAAGATTCCACAGAATTTCCACCATGAATGTCCTGTTGGTTTAAAACTTTGAGTCCGAAATCTTCCGGATGTAGCATTTGCTCCATGTGATTGTTGACGACTTTGGTTGGTCCGGTCAAGGAAATCTCATCATAACCATCGAGTGCATGTAATATGGTGTAATTTTTATCGGTGTTTTGATAGAGATAGCTATATAGTCGTAATAATTCCAAACTAAATACGCCAACCAACTGATATTTTGGAAAAGCAGGATTGACCATTGGACCCAGCATGTTGAAAAAAGTCTTTACACTCAATTCTCTTCTAATGGGTGCCACATGTTTCATGGCAGGATGAAACAATGGTGCGTGCATAATGCAAATACCTGCTTCGTCGAGGCTGCGTTTTAGGAAATCGATATCAGATGTGAATTTAACACCCAAATGTTCTAACACATTAGACGATCCGCATGCTGATGATACACCATAATTACCGTGTTTGGCGACATTGACGCCAGCGCCAGCCGTTACAAAGGATGCCAAGGTAGAGATATTGAACGTGTCTTTGCCATCACCACCTGTACCACATAAATCGATGCCGTTATAAGCGTCCAAATCGACATGGACACAAAGCTCTAAAAGTGCGTCCCTAAACCCTTGAAGTTCTTCGATGGTAATGTTACGCATCATATAAACCGTCAGAAAAGACGCAATTTGACTTTGGTTATAATCGCCTTTGGAGATATTGACCAAGACCTGTTTCGCCTCTTCACTTGTGATGCTTTCTTGATTGATTAATCTATTTAATATTTGTTTCATTCTCCTATCCCTAGCCCTTTCCAAAGGAAAGGG
Organism: Aquaticitalea sp.; assembly: GCA_041748695.1. GTDB lineage: Bacteria > Bacteroidota > Bacteroidia > Flavobacteriales > Flavobacteriaceae > JBPOFM01. The sequence goes on from JBGTCT010000072.1 coordinate 38,311, forward strand.
GATTATTGTTTTACCTTTTATTTTCTACCTACTTACCACTACGACTGAAAACTGAAAACTGCGACTGAACACTGCGACTGCAAACTACTGACTGCAGACTGCAGACTGCCAACTGCCAACTGCCAACTTTTTTCAACTGTTCACCCAATTCTCCAATATCTGCTTTCCATGCGGTGTCAATACCGATTCTGGATGGTACTGAACACCTTTGACGTCATAGACGCGATGTCTTAACGACATGACATGGCCATTATCATCATAAGATGTGGCTTCTAGAGCTTCCGGCAAATTGGCATCTACGACCCATGAATGGTAGCGTCCAACTTCGATGGTTTTATCCAATCCTTTAAAAAGTGATTCGTCCTCAACACAGCGTGTCACTTTTGTGGCGACACCGTGAAAAACTGTTGCTAAATTGATGAGTTTACCGCCAAATACTTCGCCAATGGCCTGCTGACCCAGACAAACTCCTAAAATGCTTTTGGTGGCGGCATAGCGCTTTATGATGGGTTTTAACAATCCAGCTTCATCGGGAATTCCGGGGCCTGGTGACAAGACAATCTTTTCAAAAGCTTCTACTTCATCAAGGTGCAGTTGGTCATTTCGTTTTACGGTAACTTCACAATCTAAGTCCTCTAAATAATGTACCAGATTGTAGGTAAAACTGTCGTAATTATCGATTACTAATACTTTTTTCATGCTTTTACCCAATTCCCTTATAAGGAAAAGGAGTTTTTATTTGAGTTAATTTTATTTTTTACACTGCTTTTGCGTTAGGGATTGCAGTGGAAATCCTTTTTGTGAGGCACGAGCAAAAAGATTGCAACGGAAAGCCCGACCCTTGTGGTAACGCCCTCATTCTATATAGTTTCTGCCAATTCGATGGCTTTATTGAGTGCACCAAGTTTGTTATAAACTTCTTGCAGTTCGTCTTCCGGATCGGATTTTGAAACCAAGCCTGCGCCTGCCTGCCAATAGAGTTTATGGTTTTTGCTCAAAAAGGTCCGGATCATGATGGCGTGGTTAAAATTGCCTTGAAAATCCATAAATCCGATGGCCCCACCGTAAAAGTCGCGGCTCGTTTTTTCGTAGGTTTCTATGAGTTGCATGGCTTTGTGTTTTGGCGCGCCACTCAAAGTCCCTGCGGGAAATGTGTCTGCAACCATTTGCATGGTCGTTGTGTTTTCATGCTTCTGCCCAGTGACTTTGCTGACCAAATGGATGACGTGCGAGAAGAACTGAACTTCCCGATAGTTCTCAACTTTGACGTTGCTGCCATGTCGGCTTAAATCGTTTCGTGCAAGATCGACCAACATGACGTGTTCGGCATTTTCTTTGTCATCGATGGCCAAGAGTTTTGCCAAT
>JBGTCT010000073.1:0-13499 GCA_041748695.1 Aquaticitalea sp.
CCTAAAGAAATAAAGATACTATTTGATTTCAAAATGAAATAAACGACCTTCGTAACTCGCTATCTATTAATTCACTCTCGAATGCTATCCAAAAGAGCAAAATACGCCATCAAAACCTTGTTATTTCTTCAGCTGCAAGGCGAATCGAAACCCACTTCGGCCAAAATTATTTCGGAAGTTGAAAACATACCCTATAAATTTCTTGAGAACATCTTGCGTGAACTCCGCCAGAATAACATCCTGAAAAGTTCGAGAGGTCCTGAAGGTGGTTATACATTCTTGAAGCATCCCAATGACATTTCCGTGGCAGATGTGATTCGGATTGTAGATGGTCCCATTGCCTTAATTCCTTGTGTTTCTGAAAATTTTTACGAAAAATGCCATGAATGTAGTGATGAGGAAACTTGTAAAATCCGTAGACTTTTCGGCGAATTACGCACCGAAATGCTTCCTATTTTAAACAAGTCCATTGCTGAATTGGGTTTACTATAGTTTATTTAAAATAAATATATCATACTGATTTGGTAGGAATATATAATTAGCTATATTTGTTTTCTTAATAGATACTTATGAATGCTCTTGTGAAGTGGCGACATTTTGTTTTGCTGGTGGCTATCACTCTCATATCCATAAGTGTTCATTCCCAAAAAAACGTTGAGCAACAGAATTTAGTTTGGACCCGTTACTCACTTAAACTAAAATTTGACAGCCATTGGTCTGCTTCGCAAGAATTGGAAAATCGCACCTATTGGTTCCCATGGCGCCAGCATCAATTTGTTTCACGCTCGATGGGTCGATATCAATTGAAAAATGGTTTTGGTATCGGTACCGGTTTTGCTTACTTCTTACAAGCTTTACCACAAGACCCAGAAGTTAAGGAATATAGCAATCAACCCGAAATACGTCCAGAGTTTGAACTCTCTTACATGCATAACATATCAGACAAAATTTCCATCAATCACCGGCATTGGACAGAATTGAGATACTTTAAACTTGAAGATGAAGATTATGAATTTGGAAACTACCGTTTTAGATATAAATTGGAGTTGCAGTACAGACCCAGTACAACTATTACCTTTAGAGCTTTTGATGAAATCTTTATAAATGCTGGAAAGAACATTACAAATAATGTTTTCGATCAAAACCGTATTGGTGCGAGTATCTTATACATGCCTTGGAAAAACTTTGGAGTTGAATTGGGTTACATCAAATGGTATCAGAAACAGCCCTCTGGAATTGACTTCTATGATCGAAACATTATTCGATTTACCATTCATCAAACCATTGAATTATGAACAGCTAAAAAAGCATAACATGTCAAATATCTTCAATGTCCTGACGATTCCATTTTTGCTTGCCATGTTTCTCGCCATTACCATGGGTGCCAGTGGAACGGCACCTGCCTTTTCTGCGGCTTATGGGGCCAACGTGCTAAAGAAATCCATTATTCCTGGGTTGTTCGGTATCATGGTATTAGCGGGTGCTTTGCTCTTTGGAAAAGAAGTGTCCTTGACCCTTGGTGACAACCTTTTGGATAGTTCGTTTTTCACACCATTAACCACTTCTATCATTTTGTTATCCATAGGATTATCCATACTTTTCGCCACCTTTTTGGGTGTACCGCAATCTACAAGTCAGTCCACTGTATTGGCAATATCCGGGGCAGCAAGTGCCTTGGGCAGTTTTAATTCACACACCTTGTTTTTTGAAATTATCCCGATGTGGGTCGTGTTACCCATATTTGCCTTTATCATTCTGTATGTCCTTTCAAAATATCTATTGCCATTGATAAAAAACTCCTTTTTTAAGACTACTTCCGTTGCCTTTGTAAATCATAAAGCATTTAAAGTTCTCCTGATTTTATCTTCGCTCTATGTTGCATTTTCAATCGGAGCCAACAATGTAGCAAATGCTGCAGCGCCCATCGCAGCATTGACCGCCAATGAAATCGGACACGACTCCATCAGTAATTTTCTACCGATTATCATTCTTTCTGTCTTGATTGTTGCACCTTGTTTTGCCATTGGAAGTTCTTTATTCGGACATAAAGTGACCAAACCAAATGGGAAAGACATCATCGAAGTCAACCCAATGAACGCAACGATTATCGCATTTATCGTGGCCAGTTTATTGATTTTTGCTTCTGTCGTAAAAGGAATTCCTACGTCTTTGGTTCAATTGAATGCCGCAGGATTTATCGCCTTGAGCATCAGTAAAAAAGGTGTGAAAGAGACATTCCGGAATAAAACTGTACGACGATTTTTTACCATTTGGGCAGCAGCACCAGTTTTTGCCTTTGTTTTAACCTATATTCTGATTAGACTTTTTGTATAAAAAATCCGATTATAAGTCTCGGTTAACATACTATTCTAATGAATTACTCCAGATTATTACAAGTTATATGTAAGGATCTTGTTCTACATTACTTCATGGGCATAAAATGTTATGCTTTCTCAAAGAAATTCCAAACAGGATCCGACGAATATTATAACCAAATGAAAAACCCAATGCCCAATTCGCAATCGATTCTTATTCTTGAAAGCTAAAAGGTAAAACCAAACTTAACGCCTCCCCAAGCTGCCGAACCAAGTGTGGAAATCTCTCTCGTAATCAGGCTTCTGGAAAATTCAATATAGATAGTTCGTGTTTGCAGTACCATACCATAATCTAACTGTGCCGTGAAACGTTCAATATCGCTATTAGGGATGGTGTAATGACTTCTTGTATTGAACACACCACCTTGAAGCGTGGCGTCATAACCTATTACACTAACGGTTGTTTGTGAATACAGGTACAAGGCAAATCCTTTTTTTATATTGGTTAAGGGCGAATTGACAATGCCTAGGGTCGTATTGAACCCAATGGACGCATTGGTAAAAAGTGTACCAACTTGTATACTGGACAGAGCTTGCAGTGTGGAAAGTTCGCGGTATTTCCATAATTGTTGCTCATAACTCACCCGATAGTTAAGCACCACATCATTCTTTATCTGGTTGTGCCACCCCAGAGGTTCTTTATTTCCTGTAGCTCTATGAATGCCCACTTGCATCTCTTCACCAAACGCACCAGGGCCAATCAAACCAAAACTCAAAGACGATGTCCATTGAGATTTTCGAATTGTATCCGTCGCAATCACAAAACTTTTCAACATTATGGCTGCCGCAAATGGTCTGTCTCCTATTTGGATGTCGGGTCGTTCATAATGATTGGGCGTGTACCCTATATGTTCAACAGCCAAACCATACTTAATTTTGGAAGTCTTTGGCTTAAAAAATAAATGGTTTACGGGATTCTTCTTGAATAGAGGTAATACCAACTCAAAGCTATAGCCTTGGGTGTAGTTTTCATCTGTGGCTGCAAAATAATCGTTTTCATAATTAAACCGAAAATAGGTATCATTTTTGATGTCCCGAAAGGAAGCCAAGTTATCTATTTTTTGCGAAAACAGAAGCGACGGCAGTAATACGAATAAAATTGTTGATTTTAGCACACTTCATTTACGAAATTGTAAGCTTTGAGGTTTTATAATTGATTAAAACATCCTAAATAATGATGCTGTCAATTTCATTTCATGCCCTGACTTGTTAATTTTATCAAAAGCACGGCAATAAATCAATTTATTTTTTTTATTATGGACTCATAATGAAAACACATATCTTCATATTATTAATATTTATGGCAACCCTTAAAAGTTACTCACAAAAAATCATTCCTTTGTCTATTGAATCTGAAGTAAAAATGGCTTTAGACTATTATCCAGATTTAGAAGATTCGCATATTGAAATACGTTTCAAAAAAAACATTAAAAAATCGACCATGCAAGCCAGACCTAGTTTTGGCAGCTTTTTTAGAAGTGCAAAGCATCGAAAATATGTCATCCTTATCAGTGAACGATTTAAAATATCGGATAAAGAATTCTCCACAAAAGATATTCCTTCCGATATTTTAGTTGGATGGATTGGTCATGAATTGGGCCATGTAATGGATTATCAAAACAGGAGTAAAATGAATTTGATATGGTTTGGCTTAAAGTATGTGTTTTCAAAAAACCATATTATAGAAGCCGAACGTGCCGCAGATACTTATGCCGTGGCTCAAGGCATGGAATCATACATATTAAAAACTAAAGATTTTATACTTAATCATGCAGATATTACGCCCAACTACAAATTGCGGATTCAAAAGTTTTATCTTTCACCGGAAGAAATCATGGATATCGTAAATGAACGGGATGGCATAGTCCCGGAAGAAACTATGACTGCAAATTGACAAAGTCTTCCCATTGCTGGAATTTCTCTTCATTCATAACACGTTCCATCTTTACTTGGCCTCCCTTTTTCTTGTTGGAGGCATTCCATTCGTAAAAAACAGAAGGTGGAATCAATTGCACCTTTACCCCTTTTAATGCTTTGCTCCTGGCGACCTTATAATTCTTATTGGCGTCTTTTAAAAATCCGTCGAGTGATTGACTGACATCTTCAGGATTTAAGTCGTCTTCCGTTGCTATGTACCAATAATGGTAGAATTCATTGTCCTGGCCTCGTTTTGCACAAATGGTATATTCGGAAATCTTGGTAGAAAATTTTTCCTCTAGCTCTTTCATGGCATCATCCATTTTGTTTACGGAAAGTTGAGAGCCAACAGTGTTCAAAAAAAATTTTGTCCGCCCTGTTATTTTAATTTCTGCACGCTCAATATCCGTAAATTCTATCGTATCCCCTATTTCATAACGCCAAGCACCACTCACTGTACTGATAATCAAAACGTAATCTTGATTCAATTGTACATCTTTCAAAGATATGGAGGGTGCATCAGCCACCAACGACCCATCTTCTTGGATATATTCTGGTTTAAATGGCACGAATTCGAAGTATATACCATTATCCGTTACCAATTGCATGGCATCAGTTTCTGGGCGTGCCTGAAAAGCGATAAACCCTTCCGAAGCCAAATAGGTATCTATGATTGTAATGGGATGACCTAAAAGTGCATTAAAACTTTTTTCGTATGGACCAAATGCTACACCACCCGATGTAAAAACTTCAAGGTTGGGCCAGATTTCATGAATGTGTTGAAGGTCGTGATGCTCTATTACCTTTTTCATCATCAACTCTATCCACGACGGAATCCCACTTAGGGCTCCAATATCCCAATTTTTTGCGTTCTCGGCAATTCGTTGCACGCGTTCATCCCAATCTTCAATTTTTGCGATTTCTTCTCCTGGTTTGTAATAACCTTTAAACCAAAATGGAATGTTGCTCGCACTAATACCGCTAATTTCTCCTTCCAATTGATTGTTATTTTCCTGCAAATTTGTAGAACTGCCAAGCATCATGATTTCTTTTTCAAATAATTCGGCGGGAAATTCATGGTTATTCAGCGATAACACTTGATTGATTCCTGCTTGTTTAATAGCATCAATCATGTCATCGGTTACTGGAATACGTTTACTTGATTTTCCAGTGGTTCCTGAACTTAATGCAAAATACGATGGATATCCTGGCCATGTCACATTTTCCTTACTATCTTCATGTTGGTGCCACCACTCATTGTGCATTTTATGGTAATCAAAATAAGGCACACTTCGAGCAAAGGTGACTCTGATATCTTCAGAGGTCATTATGTCCTCAAACTTATAATGCTTGCCAAATTCGGTGTCTTTTGCCGTTTGAAGTAAATGTTTCAAAACCTCTAATTGAGCCTCCACAGGATTCGTTTCTGATGCTAATGAATCCGTGATTTTGATGACGCCTTTAATGATGTTTCCGAGTATAGCCATATTCTAAATTAATTGGGTGCAATTTCAAAAATAATGAATAAAAACACTACGTCAATAACGCAAAAATTTAACTCAATAGCGATAGCCAGGAAACACGAGGAATTGTCCGAGCCATAGGTCCACGATGAATTGTTAACATTTTATGGAAACTCAAATCAAAAATTTATATGGATCGATTGTGAAAATGCTTTATAATGAAGCCATTCGACCATTGTTTGGGGTAATCAAAATGTGTTTAACCCATTGTCCTAATTGCTAAAAATTCCATGTAAAAAACTATTGTCCATTCAATTTCTTTATATTACATTTAGTTTATGACAGATGTAGAATTAGAAAAGGAAAATGCAAACATCGCCAAAGCCTACAAAAAGCTACTAAAAGTAAGTTACCAAACCCTTACTCACGACGATAAAAAACTCATTCGAAGAGCTTTTGATGTTGCGGTTGATGCACACAAAGACCAACGCCGAAAATCGGGCGAGGCCTATATTTTCCATCCCATTGCGGTAGCTACCATTGTTGCTTCCGAAATAGGCTTGGACGCCACTTGTATTGCCGCAGCTTTGCTCCACGATGTGGTGGAAGACAATCCCAATTATTCCCTAAAAGATATTGAGAATCAGTTTGGTAAAACCATTTCAAAAATTGTAGATGGTCTTACTAAAATTTCGTCTTTAAGTAAAGACACTGACGTCTCTACACAAGCTGAGAATTTCAGAAAAATGTTATTGACGCTCAACGACGATGTAAGGGTCATCATCATTAAGATTGCCGACCGCCTCCACAACATGCAAACAATGGATTCGATGCAGGCTGACAAACAAATCAAAATTGCTTCCGAAACACTCTACATCTATGCTCCTTTAGCTCATAGGATTGGTCTGTATAACATTAAAACCGAACTCGAGGATTTGGGTCTCAAATATACCGAGCCCGATGTCTACAACGAAATTCACAATAAAATAAAGGAAAGTAAGGAAGAACAGGATTTGTATATCAAGGATTTTTCTAAAGTCATTGTCGATTCCCTTAACAGCGAAGGGATTCAATACGACATCAAAGGGCGTCCAAAATCCATTTACTCCATTCGCCGAAAAATTCTCAAACAAGGCGTATCGTTTGATGAAGTTTATGACAAGTTTGCCGTACGAATCATTTATAAATCGGAATTGACTAACGAAAAATTTCTCGCTTGGAAGATTTATTCCATCGTTACTGACCATTTTATCCCAAATCCCATTCGGTTGCGCGACTGGATATCTTCTCCAAAATCCACAGGATATGAAGCCTTGCACATCACAGTTATGGGACCAAAAGGACGTTGGGTAGAAGTACAGATTCGAAGTGAACGCATGAACGAAATTGCCGAAAAAGGCTATGCGGCTCATTACAAATACAAAGAAGGAAGCGCTGAAGATGCCCTAGACACCTGGATTGACAAATTACAGGAAGCTTTGGAGAGCAACGAAACCAACGCCGTAGATTTTGTTGAACAATTTAAACTCAACCTCTATTCCAAAGAAATATATGTGTTTTCGCCAAAAGGGGATTTAAAATCATTACCAAAAGGTGCCACACCATTGGATTTTGCATTTAGCGTTCATACCGAAGTCGGCATGAAAACACGTGGTGCCAAAGTAAATGGCAAGCTTGTACCCTTGAGTCACGAACTGCAAAGTGGCGACCAAGTGGAAATACTGACTTCTGAAAACGCTAGGCCAAATCCCAATTGGTTGGATTATGCCACAACCGCGCGCGCTCGCAGCAAAATTAAATCCTCCTTAAAGGATGAGAAAAAGGACGTGGCAGAAGAGGGCAAGGAAATCCTGCGACGTAAACTCAAACAACTTAAAATCAGTCTCGACGAAAAATCGATTAACGAGATGGTCGTTCATTTTAAACTAAAGACAAGTCTCGATTTGTTCTACAGGGTTGGGGTTGGTACTATTGACAATCCGATGTTGAAGGAATTTGCTAGCTCACGAAGCAATGCCTTTATGAGTTATATCAAAAGCAAAATTAGAAAACCTACAGTCGCTGTAGATATTGATAAGGATGAAATCACTGCCAAATACGACATGCTTGTTTTTGGTAAGGAAGAAGAAAAACTCGATTACAAATTATCTGCCTGCTGCAATCCAATTCCAGGGGATGATGTTTTCGGATTTTTAACCATTAATGAAGGTATAAAGGTCCATAAAAAGAACTGTCCCAATGCGGTAAGTTTGCAATCCAACTATGCATATCGCATTATGCAAGCCAAATGGATAGATTCATCACAGCAAGATTTTACAGCGCAAATCACATTGTCGGGAATTGACAATTTGGGATTGGTCAATCATATTACGAATGTCATTTCGTCGCACATGCACGTGAATATGAAAAGTATCAGCTTTGAAAGTGATGATGGTATCTTCTCTGGAAAAATCAACGTGGTGGTAAAAAACATCACGATGCTTAAGAAACTGATGGACAACCTTAAAAAAATTAACGGTATCGAAAAGGTGACAAGAGTTTAAAAAATCGTAAATTTGCCAATGAAAATCGGCATTCAAATATGAGCCTAAGAACAGAACATAGCAATCAAGAAATCGTAAAAAGCGTATTTACCAACTTTCTTGAAGGCAAAGGACATCGAAAAACACCTGAACGTTATGCTATACTTCAGGAAATTTATGACAGTGAAGAACATTTTGACATAGAGTCGCTCTACATTAAAATGAAAAACAAAAACTATCGTGTAAGCCGCGCCACCCTTTACAATACCATCGAATTATTGTTAGAATGCGCTTTGGTACGGAAGCATCAGTTTGGGCAAAATCAGGCACATTACGAAAAATCCTATTTTGACAAGCAGCACGACCACGTCATCCTCACTGACACTGGTGAAGTCATTGAATTTTGCGATCCACGCATTCAAACCATCAAAAAAACGATTGAGGAAGTCTTCGATATTTCCATCACCAATCACTCACTTTATTTTTACGGAACAAAAAACAAACAACCCAATTAATTTTCAAAAATGGCAGTAGATTTACTACTTGGTTTACAATGGGGAGACGAAGGCAAAGGAAAAATTGTCGATGTATTAACCTCCAAATACAATATTATTGCACGATTTCAAGGTGGTCCAAATGCAGGACATACGTTGGTTTTCAATGGTAAAAAACATGTACTTCATACAATTCCTTCTGGTATTTTTCATGAAGGCAAAGCAAATCTTGTTGGTAACGGCGTGGTCATTGACCCAGTGATATTCAAGAAAGAACTCGACAAACTTGAAGAACAAAATATTGACTATCGAAAATCTTTATTGATTTCACGTAAAGCGCATATAATCCTACCAACACATCGATTGTTGGATGCTGCAAGTGAAGCATCCAAAGGAAAGGCAAAAATTGGCTCTACATTAAAAGGAATAGGTCCGACCTATATGGATAAAACAGGTCGAAATGGCATTCGGGTTGGTGATATTGAATTAGCCGGTTGGAAAGATAAATATCGTGCATTGGCCGATAAACATGAAGCCATGATTGCGTTTTATAATGTAGATGTTCAATATGATCTAACAGAACTAGAAAGCGAATTCTTCAAATCAATTGATACTTTAAAGACTTTGAAATTTATCGATTCAGAAGAATATTTGCATCAAGCACAGCTTAATGGCGAATCCATATTGGCTGAAGGTGCGCAAGGTTCCTTATTGGATATTGATTTTGGAACTTATCCGTTTGTTACGTCCTCCAACACAACTGCAGCAGGTGCTTGCACAGGATTGGGAATTGCCCCAAATAAAATAGGTGAAGTTTTTGGCATTTTTAAAGCCTATACCACTCGAGTGGGTTCAGGTCCTTTTCCAACAGAATTATTTGATGAAGATGGCGAAACCATGGGTCGCGTTGGAAACGAATTTGGAGCTACCACAGGGCGTCCACGTCGTTGCGGATGGTTAGATCTGGTCGCTCTGCGTTACGCATGCCAAATCAATGGCGTTACCAAACTCATTATGATGAAAGGTGATGTGCTTTCAGGTTTTAAAACTCTAAAAGTGTGTACTGCTTACAACTATAAAGGTGAGACCATTCATCATTTTCCATTCAATATCGAGGAAGAAAACGTCACACCTATTTATACCGAAATGCAAGGATGGAATGCCGATTTGACTGAAATGACGGAAGCTTCACAGATGCCAAAACAGTTAATGGCATACATTGAATTTTTGGAAAAGGAATTGGAAATCCCAATTACGATAGTCTCTGTTGGCCCTGATAGGAAGCAGACGATTATTAGGTAAAACCCTTTGAGTTGGAATAATAAAGAGTGTTTATAAAAACAATCGGAGTTTGAACAATCTTCTTAAGTAGTAAATAAGAAATCCGTTGGGACGATAGAACGCTTTATAAATGTAAAATCTTTTGTTAAGTAACATTTCTAGCTCAAGAATATGGTTAACTTTGAAAACAAATCGCTAACATCTTGAAAGCATTCCATTACGTTTTAATTCTTATTTTTAGTTTGTGTTTCACAATAACTACAACAGCACAAACTTCCAAAAAAATACGTATTGAGTATGCCCCATTCGCAAATTCTGACACCTTAAAAGGGCCAGGAGTTACTGTATTTACAAGAGATAATATGCAGCAGGTTCATTTTGCCCACGAAGGAACTGATATGTGGTGTGATAGAGCCGTATATTACGAAAAGGAAGATTTCATCGAGGCCTATAGTAACGTGGTCATGAAGCAAGGCGATACCATTAACATGACCGCAAGATATGTGGAATACAGCGGAAAAACCCAGTTGGCTTTCGCTAAAGGTAATGTCATTCTTACAGAACCCCAGTCTGTATTGACCACAGAAATACTTCATTTTGATAAAATAAAACAACAAGCCTATTACAACGTAGGAGGAAAAGTTGTCAGGGAATCTTCGGGAACGATCACGAGCAAAGTCGGCCGCTATTATATGGATAATAAAAAATATCAGTTTGTAAAGGAAGTTGTCCTTGTCAATCCTGAATATACACTCAAAACCCAACAGCTCGATTATTATACCTCCAACGGTCACGCCTATTTATATGGTCCATCAACCATTGTTGGTGAAACGAGTACGATTTATTGCGAACGTGGGTTCTACAATACCGAAAATGATACTGGCTACTTTGTTAAGAATTCTAGGATCGACTATGACAACCGCGTGGTTAAAGGCGACAGCATGTATTTTGATAGAAAAATCAATTTCGCTTCCGCCACGAATAACATTACGGTTACGGATACCATAAACAACAGTATCGTTAAAGGTCATTATGCCGAAGTATGGAGAGCCAAAGATTCAGTTTTTATTACAAAACGGGCATTGGCGATTACAGTTCAGGAAAATGATTCCATTTATATGCACAGTGATACCATTCGTGTCAATGGTCCGCCAGAACATCGCATTACGCGTGCCTATTACAATGCTAAACTCTACAAAAGTGATTTAAGCGGGAAGGCCGACTCCATTCATGCAGATCATAAAACAGGATTGACAAAATTGATCAATTTAAAACGTTTTGCATCTGCCGATGCGTTCAGTACCAAGCGCCACCCAGTTTTATGGAACCTCGGCAATCAAATGACAGGCGATACCATCCACCTCATTTCAAATCCCAAGACCGAGCAACTTGATTCACTGCTCGTTTTTGACAATGCCTTTTTAATCAGTAAGGATACGCTGGGCGATGGGTACAGCCAAACCAAAGGACAACGTCTCATTGGTCTTTTTAAGGAAAACAAACTGTATAATGTTGACATCATCAAGAATGCAGAAGTCATTTATTTTATGCGCGATAGCAATAATGACTTGATTGGTATCAACAAATCAAAATCAGGAAGCATTAATCTAAAAATTGAGAACAATGAAATAGTCGAAACACGGTTTATCAATCAAGTGGATGGCGATATTTATCCAGAATCCCAATTCCCAAAAAATGCGAGATTGTTAAGAGGTTTCGCTTGGCGTGAGGATGAGCGGCCAAAAAGTGTCGATGATTTATTTAAAGACGATCCTCCTTTGGAATTACCTTTTATTAGAGGTTTGGATGAATATGTTCCACAGGAAGAGTTTTTTGATGAAGCTTTAATGCAACGTGTTGAGGATGCAAAACCAGCAGATGCGAAAGAAGAAGATGTTCAAAAAGCTGCGCGAAATATTCCGGAAGATATCATTAAAAAGGCAGATTCAACCTCGGCAGCTCAAAAGATTCCAAATAAAAAAATCTTGAAAAAAGAAAAGTGATGTCCGAAGATTTTTTAAAATATCAAGCACAGACCACACCTCATCCTTTGGCAATGGAAATATCACATGCTGAAGGCTGTTATATCTATGACACTAATAACAAAGCTCATCTTGATTTTGTCGCCGGTGTTTCCGCTTGCACTTTAGGTCATAAGCATCCAAAAGTCATCAAGGCCATAAAAAAACAGCTGAACAAATATCTTCATGTCATGGTATATGGAGAATACGTTCAAAAACCTTCAGTACTACTGACCAAACTCTTGGCGAATCATTTACCTGAATCTTTAACAACCACCTATCTGACAAATTCAGGAACTGAAGCCATCGAAGGTGCTCTAAAATTAGCTCGACGTGCTACAGGTCGTAGTCAAATCATCGCTGCAAAACAGGCCTATCATGGCTGCACAATGGGCTCCATGAGCGTTATGGGTTTTGAGGAACGCAAACAAGCCTTTAGACCTTTAGTACCTGATGTACACTTTATCACATTTAATAATTGTGATGACCTACAGCATATCACCCGAAAAACAGCTGCGGTTATTCTTGAAACTATTCAAGGCGGCGCTGGATTTATAGAACCGAAATCCAATTATCTGTCAAAAGTAAGAACACGCTGTGATGAAGTTGGCGCATTATTAATTTTGGATGAAGTACAACCAGGAATAGGTCGTACAGGCAAATTGTTCGGATTTGAACATTACAATTGCATTCCAGACATCCTCGTTACAGGAAAAGGTCTTGGTGGCGGAATGCCAATAGGCGCCTTTACTGCATCAAGAGGTATGATGTCAACTTTAAAAGATCATCCTAAACTTGGACATATTACGACCTTTGGTGGCCATCCCTTAATTGCAGCAGCTGCTTTGGCAACTTTAAAGGAAGTAATAAAAAGTGATTTAATGTCGCTAGCTTTAGAAAAAGAAAAATTATTCCGGGAGCATTTGGTACATCCACTTATTGAGGAAATCCGTGGAAAAGGTTTAATGTTGGCTGCCATAATGCCATCGGCTGAAATCGTAAATGAGGTGATTTTAAAGTCCCAAAACAACGGATTAATATTATTCTGGCTACTTTTTGAACCCAAAGCGATCCGTATTACACCACCATTGACCATTACCAATGAGGAAATTATCAAAGGTTGTGGCATCATTCTTGCTGTTTTGGATCATATATATAAAAAAATAAAATAAACAAAAGGCCCTCTAACTATCTGTTAAGTAACCATTCAGACAAAATCAATTTAACTTAAAATTTAACTGTTAATTAATTTGTTGAAAACATTAGACTTAAAAGTCTCAATTTCCTTATCATAAGAGTAAATTTATTTCAACGAACCATTACATCTGCTTATGGAGTTCAGTCAACGTGACGACAACAACAATCAATCCCTGACCAAATTTGAGTCAATGCTAAAAACAAACAATGTTTTGTTTTTTGATTCAGG
>JBGTCT010000074.1:0-2253 GCA_041748695.1 Aquaticitalea sp.
ACACCCAAATCGCCTCGAGCCACCATTAAACCATCACAATATGCAACAATTTTATCAATGTTTTCTACGGCTTCTGGCTTTTCTATTTTAGCAATAATGGGGATTTTGTGATCACTATGTTCTTTTATCAAAGCGCTCAACTGCATTAAATCTTCCGCATGGCGTACGAATGATAATGCCATCCAATCGACTTTCATTTTAATTGCAAATATGGCATCTTCAATATCCTTTTCCGTCAAGGCTGGTTGCGAAATATTGGTATTTGGCAAGTTAACACCTTTTTTAGATTTCAACGGCCCTCCTTGAACGACTCGCGCCTTTACTTCTGATTTTTTATCTGTTGAAACCACTTCGAAAATCAATTTTCCATCATCCAAAAGAATGCGTTCCCCCGGTTTGGCATCTTGTGGAAATTTATCATAGGTCATGTAAACTCGGTCTTTTGTACCTTCAAATTTCTTACCGGTTACAAAAGTGACTTCGTCACCTTCATTTACCACAACCTCTCCTTTCATAACGCCTACTCGCAATTTTGGCCCTTGTAAATCACCCAAAATCGCGGCATTATACCCAAACTCTTCATTGAGTTCCCGAATCATTTTAATACGTTCCTCCACATCCTTGTAGTCAGCGTGTGAAAAATTGACACGAAACACATCCACACCTTCTTCGAGCATTGCCTTAAGAACTTCTTTTGTACTGGTAGCGGGTCCTAACGTGGCTACTATTTTGGTTTTTTTTCGTTTAAACATGTAATCAAAAAATTAAATTGTCTTTAGATTTTATTTTTTCTGTATTTATACCATAACTCGTTATTAACTGCGGAATGCATTTTAATCTGTTGAGTATTTGTAATTCATCTACCAAGTCATCGTCTGAAGTGATTTTGATAAAAAAATCAATTTTCTTAAATTCTGGCAAAAGATAGTAGGTTTTCAAAACTGATTGCTGCACATTGAATAAGGATCCTGAACTTTGTAAGCTATCTTCCTCTCTCTTACAAATATTGGAAACCAAATTCCAAGTAAGCATTTGATTTTTATCTTCCCATTCATAGATAGCGTAGCTGGCCGCAAAATACTTATAATCCAAATCTTGCCGCTTACGGACCAAATTGATGCCCAAATGTTTATTGAGGAGATAGGCCAATCGATAATCCTCCAATCTACAATGTACAGCGATAAGGGAAAACGATGAATTGTAAAATTCATCTACCAGAAGTTTGTGTAAAGCCATATCCTAACAATAAGCAATGGTAAATATAGTATTTTATAGCAACTGTTGTATGAAGTTTCTACTTAACTTAACGCTATATGAGCACGAAAACGTTATAGTTTGGCCAATTTAACGTATTCACTTACAGCCGTTTTTAAAATGGTCTAGCAATCTGATTTTGAAAAGCAAAAAATGCCCGCTTGGATGCTTTTTCTTCAGCTTTCTTTTTGGAAGTGGCTCGTGCTTTAGCCACAATTTTATTGTCAATAGATAATTTTACTGAAAAATGTTTGATGTCGTCGTTCCCTGTATCTTCATACACGTTATAATCAAAAGTTCTCTTTTCTTTTTGGCACCACTCTATCAATAAACTTTTATAACTGATCACTTTACCTTCCAGAGTTTCAATATCCACGTGTGCATCGATGACTCTTTTAAAAATAAATTTTTTACAACATTCGTAGCCTTTATCCAAAAAAATAGCACCAACCAAGGCTTCAAACAAGTTACCATGAATGTTATTTCCGAAATTGCTCTTGGGGATTTTGGTTTCAACAAAATGTATTAAATCGAGATCTTTTCCCAATTCATTGAGATGCTCCCTACTTACAATTTTTGATCTCATTTTAGTAAGATACCCTTCATCGCCATCAGGGACTTCACCAAATAGATAAGAAGCAACAACAGCTCCAAGCATTGCATCACCAACGAACTCTAATCGTTCGTAGTTAAGGGCAACACCCTTGCTGTCCTTAACATTCATAGACCGATGCGTAAATGCTTTGACGTAGAGTTCCTTGTTCTTTGGTTTAAATCCGAGGATTTTTTCTAGCTGTAAAAAAAAATTCCCGTCACTTTTTGAACGGGAATTTAATATGTTACGAATATAATTCATCTGAAAAATTATTGTATTCTTAAGGTCAGATGCAATAAACCAATACCATTTTATATTAATTATTGGGTTCAATAGTTTATTTCATTAGAGATTTAATCTAATTTTTTGAACAGTACGCATGCGTTGTGACCACCAAATCCAAA
>JBGTCT010000075.1:0-17714 GCA_041748695.1 Aquaticitalea sp.
TCGGGTTGTCATTGATATAGAAATTCCCGGCGCAATTTTGAAGGGCTTTCGTTGCTTCTTCAATTGCATATCTATCGGTTGCCAAAATGGCGCCAGTTAAGGCATATTCACTTGTTTCATCTACCAATTTCAGTGTATTGCTGTAATCTTTGTCATCATACACATAAATTGTAATTACTGGGCCAAACAGCTCCGTACACATGGTGGAATATTTAGGGTTGGTCGTTAAAATCACAGTTGGTTCAATAAAATAACCTATGGATTTGTCGTAATTTCCGCCTACAATAATTTCGGCATCCTTATCTTTTTTCGCCTGATCAATGTATTTGGCAAGTTTATCAAAAGATCCTTCATGGATCACAGCTGTAATGAAATTGCCCATATCTTCAGGCGAACCCATTTTAAAGGAATTGACATCCTCTATAACAAATTTCTGAACATCTTTCCACAGACTTTTAGGGATATAAGCTCTTGAAGCGGCACTACATTTTTGTCCTTGAAACTCAAATGCGCCTCTTACAATAGCTGTTGCAACTTGTTTTGCATTTGCCGTTTTATGTGCTACGATAAAGTCTTTTCCCCCTGTCTCGCCAACTATGCGAGGATAGGTTTTATAATTGTCAATATTGTTTCCGATTTGTTTCCATAGTTTTTTGAAGATATCTGTAGAACCTGTGAAATGCAATCCTGAAAAATCTGGACTCGCCAAAATAACATCGGTTATCATTTTTGCATCGCCAAAAACCACGTTGATAACACCTGGAGGCACACCCGCTTCTTCAAAAACATCCATAATCACTTTTGCCGAAAATATTTGGCTGTCACTTGGTTTCCATATTACCACATTTCCCATTAAGGCCATACAAGACGGCAAATTCCCAGCAATGGCAGTAAAGTTAAAAGGCGTAATGGCATAGGTAAAACCTTCTAACGGACGGTATTCAATGCGGTTCCAGGCATCGCTGGTGCTTTTTGGTTGATCGTTGTAGATTTCAGTCATAAACTGAACATTGAATCTCAAGAAATCAATCAATTCACAGGCAGCATCAATCTCTGCTTGATGTATGTTTTTTGATTGAGCGATCATGGTTGCGGCATTGATTTTGGCTCTATACGGACCAGCAATCAATTCGGCAGCTTTTAAAAAAATACCTGCACGCTGCTCCCATGGCATTTGAGACCAGTTCTTTCTGGCTTCGAGGGCTGTGGAAATCGCTTCTTCAACATGGTTCTTTTCTGCTAAATGATAGGTGCCAACAATGTGCTTGTGATCGTGTGGAGGTGACATTGTGTTGGTATTTTTGGTTTTTGCATCCTTACCATTGATGTACAAAGGCACATCTATTTTGCTCCTAAACATTTTGGCATATTCTGCGGCAACCGCTTCACGTTCGGATGAGCCCGGAGCGTATGTTTTTACTGGTTCGTTTAAAGCTATTGGTACGTTGAAAAATCCTTTTCCCATGTGTATATTGTTTTTTGATCCCGAAGTTGCGGGATGATTTTTAGAGTTGCGAAGGTACAAAATTTAGATTGTTTTAAAGCGAGTAGGCTATTAAAAGCGAGTTAAAGTGCGACTTCTTGTTTGTGAGTTTCTAGTGCAATTTAGGACATGTTGTTTCATTGTATTTTAAACGGATAACGATTCCTATGGCAAATGGGATATAATCTTCATGAGTACTAAGATTTTATTCTCTATTTCAATTGTAGTTTTATTCATGTCGAACAACTGGAACGGCTTTTAGGTTTGATTTTGTAAAGAAAATGGGTGATTATTAATTCAAGGCAAATGGCGCACTCAATTTGAAGGTTGGGATGTACACCTTAAACTTGTTGGTGTTGGTAAAGTTTACCATATTGTAGTGGCCTTTCATAGCTCCAAAAGGAGAGGTTAAAAGACAACCAGACGTATAGGTGTGCGATTCCCCAGGTTTTAAGACTGGTTTTTTTCCAATAACACCTTCGCCTTCAATGACTTCATTATTATTAAGAGCGTCCAAAACTTTCCAATGGCGAGAATTTAATTGCACTGAATCCTTGCTTTGGTTTTCAATGGTTACTTTGTAGCCAAAGGCAAAGTGCACTTTATAGTTTTTATAAAATGTGCCTTCAAAAGTAGTTTCTACGGAAATTTTTATACCACTAGTAACTTGTTGGACCATATGAGAATGTAGCAAATTCATATAAAGATAAAATATTTTTGACACTTTTGACCACTTCCTATATGAATAATCGTTTTTTAACACTTTTTGCTGTTAAATGGATGGTTTTATTTAAAAAAAGGCAATAAGAATTCTCATCATTTGATCAATAATCATGATTAAATCAACAACAATTTCTTTTGGGTCTGTATGGCATAATAGTTTTTGAAAGGCGATTTGTCAACTCTATAAAACGTTCTAATTGATTCCACTCAAGCGTGTAAAGAGATTGCTTGCCTACAAACTTCCTGCAAATTAAGCCTGCTTTGAGCAAATCATCTAAATGCTTTGAAACGGTTGGTTGAGAAAGTGGAATATCAAAAACCAATTCTTTACAAGTTCTATCTTTGTGCTTTGATAATATGTTGATAATCATTAAACGTGCTGGGTGTGACAAAGCCTTTGAGAACTCTGCAAATTCAACATCTTTTTTTGAAAATAGGTCTTTTTGAATTTTAGCCATTGTATCAATACGATAATAAGTTGATTATTTAAATTAATTATTGTGTCAGTTATGAGTTGCTTTGCAGTCTATAAAGCAAAAAACAAATAATGATTAATCGCAAATATACAATGAATCGAGCTACTTGTGTTCTATTTTTTATTTTTCTATTAACTGCAAAATTTGTTTTTTCACAAGAAACAACAGGAAATTTATCGGGTACAACAAAAGACGCTAATGGTGTAGCTATTCCATTTGCATCAATAGTATTAACCAATATTGAAACCGGTCTTACTTATGGAACCACAACGAATGAATCAGGCTATTTCATTATACCTCAATTACCACCTGAAATTAACTATACAATTAGATCTTCATTTATTGGTTACAAAACCGAAACTTTAACAAATGTCTCTATAAACTTAGGGAAAACAACATCCCTCAACATAGTTTTAGAAGAGGAAACAGTTTCATTAAATGAAGTCGTCATAAATTCAAGTAAAAGAGAGCTGCTCAAAAAGAATGAATCCATAGGTAATGAAACTAACATTAGCGAAGCGTTAATAAATAACCTTCCTACCAAAAATAGAAGCCTTCAAGATGTTACCAACGTGATGAGTGAATCTAACCTAAATTCATTTGGTGGTGCTAGTTTCAGATTTAATAATCTTAGTATAGATGGTAGTGCATCTAATGATGTATTGGGATTTCAAGAACCAGCAAGTGGAGCTTCTGGTGCAGTGGCATCAGGAACCCCAGGTGGTTTGGCAGGTACACAACCCATTGGTTTTGGGGCTATTAAAGATATTTCAGTTAAGCAAACCCCTTTTGATGTAAGCATTGGAAATTTTACTGGTGCAAGTATTAATGTGATTACCAAAAATGGCACAAACCAATTTAAAACAGAAATTTATGGCTTTCTAAAAGACAAAAACTTGATAGGGAGTTTTTCTGCAGGCGAGGAGCAAGAAACAACCAACTTTTCAGATATTCAGGCTGGTGTAAGTTTTGGCGGACCTATTATTAAAAACAAACTATTTGTCTTTACAAACATAGAATTTTCCCATAGAGCTGAAAACTTGCTTAATGCGCCAGGTTCAAATACTTCTGATATTCCTTTAGAGGTAGTTCAACAAATAAGTGATACCCTAAAAAGTAAATATAATTATGATCCGGGTATTTTTAAAAATGGAAACATAGAGCGACAAAGCACTAAATTATTTTTACGATTTGATTATAACGTCAACAAAAATCATAACGTGACATTGAGAGGGAATTTGGTTAACGGATTTGCTGACAATCTGGAGTGGACAAGTAATTCATTCAATTTTGGAAATCAAGGGTATCGACATAAAAGTTTAACTTATAGCATTGTTGGTGAACTAAAAAGTACGCTTTCAGACAAATGGTATAATAGGTTTATTATTTCAAACACTAATGTTGAAGATAGTCGCACTTTTGATGGAGATGTCTTTCCGCATTTAGAAATAAGTTATAATACCACTAATAGGATTTTTGCAGGAACTTATAGAGAAGCCGCAGTTTATGGGGCGAGTTTAAATACATCACAAATTACTAATAATCTTTCTTATTATAGTGGTAAACACGCTGTAACGATTGGTGGCTCGTTAGAGTTTAATTCTATAGAATATCGTTTTTTAACTGCTTTTAACGGGAGGTGGCAATACAACTCTCTCGATGATTTTTTTAATGATAATCCAGTGCGAATTAGAGGTGTTTATAATTTAGAAAACAACGATTTTGAATTCAATAAACGAACACCTTCGGCGGATTTTAATGTGCTTTTGGGCGGATTTTACATTCGGGATGAGATTCGTCTTTCAGATAAATTGAAAGTTCTCATAGGTTTACGCGCAGACATTCAATATACACCTGGCACTTTTCCTTTGAGTGAAGAAATAAAAAATACACCTGAATTTTCAAAATTCAACAATGAAATTAATTCTAAACCTCAATTAAATCCTAGGTTTGGTTTTAGTTATGATGTAGAACAGGATAAATCATTTGTAATAAGAGGTGGTTCAGGACTATTTACTGGCAGAATACCCTTTTTATGGTATGCCTATGCCAATTATATTTCTGGTACACGTTATTTCAACATTGACATTCGACCAACTTCAACAACGCCTATTGTAAACAATTTGAGTCAATTCACTTCTGTTCAACCTAATGTCGCAGAGATTAACCTGATCGACAATAACTTTAATTTGCCAAAAGACTGGAAAAGTAGTATTGCCATTGATAAACAAATTAATAATACCACCAAATTTTCTGTTGAGGCAACCTATAGCAAAGTGATAAAAGGTTTGTTGTTTCAATCCATAAATCGAAAAGACTCAATTGGTTCTTTTGATGGAGCAGATCGGCGACCTTACTTTTTAGCAGGAGGCAATGATATCAAAATCAATGAAAACTTCACTAATGTATTTTTATTGACTAATACCAACAGAGGCTATCGTTATTCATTAACGGCTAGCATTACAAAGTCAACCCCTAAATATGATGGTCATTTAGCATATACCTATGGCGTGAGTAAGGATGTGAGTAGTACCGTTAGAAGCTCCCACGCCGCAAATTTTGAATGGAATCAAGCCATTATAGCCAATGACCCAGAGCTTTCATTTTCTAATTTCGATTTGCGCCACAAAATTGTTTCGTATCATTTTTATAAAATTCCATTTAAAACGTCTAATTTAAAGTTAGGAGCTTTTTTTAATGGGCGTTCAGGCAGCCCATTTACTTTTGTTTATGCTGGTGATGTGAATAGGGATGGCTCATCTAGAAACGATTTAGTTTTTATACCAAACACCCAATCAGATATAAATTTAGTGCCTATTGTAGATGGAAATAATAACGTTTTAGTAAGTGCAGACCAACAATGGCAACAGTTTGACGTTTACATAAAAAACAACGATTATTTAAATGATAATAGAGGTAACTATGCAGATAGAAATGGCGCAAGAACACCTTGGAATAAATATGTTGACTTAAATATTACTTTTCAAAATAATTTAGGCAAGAAAAGCAATGCTTTGCAAATTTCTTTGGATGTTTTTAATGTAGCCAATGTATTAAACAGAAATTGGGGGAAACAACATTTTGTTCCCAATTTGGAAAATTCTAGTTTTTCACTTTTAGAATTTAAAGGCATTGTGAATAATCAACCTACGTTTCAATTCAACAATCCCAGCGGAACGCCTTGGCAAATAGATCCAATAGCCTCACGCTGGCAAGGACAATTAGGATTGAAATATTCTTTTTAAGATAGAGTGAATCAAGAATAATTGCCACTATCGTCAATAAAAACTAGGTCTAATTGGAAATGTTTACCGAAGTTGCTTCCCCAATGCCTATCAATCGATCGTACCGGGCTCCCAAATCCTTATAATAGACAAGTACCTTATAATTATTTTCGGTTTGCCAGAAATTACCACTCACAGCGCCTTCGTTGAGTGTGCCATCGCTTTCGGTGATCACATATTTGTAGTTGTAGAATCCTTGTTTCATTCTAAAAGCACATTCATACAATCCTGTGTCTTCATTTAAGAACATTTCATTTTCGGGAGCCAATGCATAATTGTTATAATTGCCATATACAAACAGCCGTTGTCCTGGTTTTAGGAGTGGATGTTGTAATGCAAAATGGATCATGGTGTAATCGGCCTCAATTGAAACATTCGTCCTATCGACTGCCGTGATGACAAAGTTTCCATTGATATCCGGAAAATAGGTATATGGACGATTGGCGCGAATGCCATTGACAAACAGGTAGTTGTGATATATTTCCTTTAAATCGATAAACTGTACGCCGACGTTGGCAGCACGTACATCCTTGTTTTCAAAATAGAGATACTCGTTACCTGCCCAAAAACTGGATTCGGAAACATATCGATAGGTCAGTTCATTGCCGAGGATGTATTGCGGTTTTAAATAGGAAATGGCTGTATAGAGGTTATTGTTTTGAATGACAAGGGTTTTAACCGTTTCCATGGGATTGTTAAAATTGAAGCGGTTATTGGCAATTACAAAATCGACCGATTGTTTTTCTTCAATCATTGACACATCCCGAGACCGTTTGATACTCACACCTACACCAACGGCTTCTTCATAAACCATAAACTTTCTTGAAAACACCATTTGGTCATCATCGTTCCAAATGGAAATGATGTAATTGCCTGTTTTAAGGATGCCACGTGTTTGGTCATTCGGTATTCTCAAGGTATAATGCGAATAAATTTGATAGGTATTAAAACTGTTCTCATAATCGCGAATACGTTGATTGTCAAACCCGCTTAAATATTCAGATTTTACCAATGGCGATGGTGTCCAATCAAAATTAAAATGCTCGATGACGTAATAGAAATCTTCCTCTCTCCCGTTCAGCGCATCAAATTCGAGAAACAAGGGTTCGCCAAGCCGTAAAATAGGCAATTGGCTTTCCTGTTGGCTGCCTTTAAAAGTAATGGTTTTGATATAACTGGGAGGGTTGGTTTCTGCAATTTGTCCCAACATAACGGTTGAGAACGCTAAAAAAACGAGGAGGTTAAGATGCTTAAATGCCATTGATAAAACGTTTGAATTGTAAAGATAAGCAAAATTTATGCCTGAAATATTTGGCAAATTATCATTTGTCTATTCTTTAAGTTTCATTATTTACTCTAGTATGTAAAATAAATTTATTGCTATCTTGTATTCAATTCATTTTCAAGTCTCATGTTTATTAGAAACAAGCAACTATGTAACTTTTCATCAATCTGATTATAAAATGAACTCAATATGAAACTAAAAATCATTCTCATTTTTGCAGTTTTAATGGTAATATTTGGTTGTGATAATCAATATCATTTATCTCAAAAAAAGAAAGAGAAGCTAATTACTATTGTAGACAGCTTATTCGAAATTGATCAGGGTTCTCGTAATAAGCTATCAATTCCCGATTCCATTTATAGTTTAGAGGAAGGGACTTATATGAATCTTCCACAGGTTCTAAGAGATAGTTTAGGGGTTGATTATGACAACTACAAAAAAAGCTTCGACAGTCTCATTGCGTTGATGAAAGAAAGCGACATCACAAATACAGAGAAACTAATTGAGATAACAGAAAAATATGGTTTTCCAAGCGCCAAAAGACTTGGAGTAAATAAATCAAAGGCATATATGATATTTGTCCATACGCCCAAAATCTATTATCCGCGAGTTGAATCCTTGGTATTAAAAGAGTATGAGCAGTCAAGGATGTCTGAATACGAAAAGGAGTATATTTTTTGGCATATTAAAGGTAGAAAAGGTTTGCCACCGATGGCTGGGAAGAATGGGGAGGCAATATCTAATTGAAAAAGAGATTGATTTAAATTAGCAACATTTGAGAGTTTCTTAATGTGCAAATTGTAATGAAAAAGTTAATTATATTTTTGACTTTCCACGCACTAATAAAAAAAGTAAACAAATAAGTTTACCAAATAGGATAAAAATAAAGACTAAAGTTTACTGTAAAAGTATAATGAATTAAATTCAAGCCTATCCCGAATTGATAATGAACCTTTAATTGCCTATAAATTAACTGCAAGACACAATGAATTTTGGCGGCCGTAAGAAAATCAACAGGACAGTTAAACATTTTACAAATCCATATCTATAATTTGTTTACAATATAATGTGAATTTTACATCTAAAAGAGATAAGCTTCATAATCTATAGTTCTAAATAAAACACCAAATTAGTAAGCAAAATTCTCTATTTTAAAAATTAGTTCCCCGACATCGTTTGCGTTAATCTCATTATTTAGAACTATTATAAATAAAAAAGTTGTGCTGATTTTTAAAATTAAATTAGGGTAATATTTAGTAAATTTGCACGGATTTTTTCTATGAAAGAATCCCATTATCTCGACTAGTAACAAATAGATTTATAATATGTCAAACGACATTAAGATTACCAAAGGTCTCGACATTAAACTTGTTGGTGCTGCTGAAAAAACCATTGAAAAGGCTATTATCAGTAACTTCTATACCGTTAGACCCGACGATTTCCATGGTGTAACTCCAAAATTGATTCTTAAAAAAGGTGCCAACTTAAAAGCTGGCGAGCCTCTTTTTTATGACAAGAATGATGATAGCGTTAAATTTGTATCCCCTGTATCTGGAGTCATCCTAGACATTCCCAGAGGAGATAGACGTAAGGTTTTATCCATTAAAATTCAGGCAGATAAAGAACAATCCTATGTAGACCACGGCAAATTTAATCTGGATGGTGCCAATGGAGACGCTGTAAAAAAGCATTTGTTGGCAGCCGGTTGTTGGCCGTTTATTAAACAACGTCCGTATGACGTCATTGCAAAAACGGATGGCGAGCCTAAAGCTATTTTTATTTCAGGATACACTACGGCGCCTTTGGCAGCTGACCTTGATTATGTCTTGGCTGGCAAAGAAGCCGAATTGCAAGCGGCCGTTACCGCTCTTGGGAAATTGACAACAGGCAAGGTACACGTGAGTGTTGGTAAAAATTCCAACTCGCCTTTGGCAGGTTTGTCGGGCATTGCGCTTCATAAAGTATCAGGCCCGCATCCAGCAGGAAATGTGGGAACGCAAATCAACAAAATAAATCCCGTAAATAAAGGAGAAGTCGTTTGGACGGTTGCCGCCCAAGATTTGGTCATTATCGGCGAATTGTTATTGACTGGTAAATTCAACGCCGAGCGCATCGTCGCATTGGTAGGATCGTCAGTAAAAAAACCGCGTTATTTTGTAACTAAAATCGCCAGTGAAGTGGCCACAATGGTTTATGACAATGGTGTTGAAAAAGATGCCAATGACCGTATCATATCTGGAAATGTACTTTCTGGCAAACACATAAAACCTGATGGTTACCTTGATTATTATTCTAACGTAATCACCATTATTCCAGAAGGCGATGATTATGAATTCTTCGGATGGAACAAACCTGTTTTCAATAAGATATCCACATCACGAGCTTTGACATTTTCGTGGTTGACGCCTAATAAAAAGTTTGATTTAAATACCAACACTAACGGTGAACACAGAGCTTTTGTGCTTACCGGGAGTTACGAGCAAGTGTTTCCTTTGGACATTTATCCGTTGCAAATTCTAAAAGCGTGTATGTATCAAGATTTGGACGAAATGGAAGCTTTGGGCATGTATGAAGTTGCTCCCGAAGATTTTGCGCTTACAGAATTTATTTGTGTGTCCAAACAACCACATCAGGCCATCATCAGAAAAGGTCTTGACGTGATGATGCAAGAAATTGGATAAAAAAGTACTTATAGTTTTGAGTGCCTGAAGTATTTAAAGTTAAAAAGATTAAAAAATTGACACTATAAATGGGCTTAAAGAATAGTTTACACAGCTTAAAAGAAAAGTATAAAGGTACCAAGATGGCACCCGCGTTCAACGCGCTTCATACGTTTCTGTATTTGCCAAATGAGACCACTCACAATGGTACGCACATCAAAGTGGCAGACGATTTAAAACGTACGATGAATATCGTTATCATGGCCTTGATTCCTTGCCTTATTTTTGGAATGTTCAATGCTGGCTATCAGCATTATTTGGCATTGGGAGACATTGGTCGTGCAACTGGTTTTTTTGATACCACCTTTTGGAATTGGGACAATTTAGTCATTGGTTTATGGAAAGTATTGCCATTGGTCATAGTATCATACGGTGTTGGTCTTGGAATTGAGTTCCTTTTTGCCATCATTAAAAAACACGAAGTTGAAGAAGGCTATTTGGTCACCGGAATGTTGGTGCCATTAATTGTTCCTATCGATATCCCATTGTGGATGTTGGCCGTAGCTGTCGCCTTTGGCGTGGTAATTGGCAAAGAAGTTTTTGGCGGAACAGGTATGAATATCCTTAACCCAGCTTTGACCATTAGGGCGTTTTTGTTCTTCGCCTATCCAACATGGATGTCAGGAGATAAAGTATGGGTGCATGGTGCCGTTGAAAGAGATCAAATGATTGCGGCAGGACAGAATGTGGATGCCATTTCGGGTGAAACCGTTTTGGGGGCCTATGCGCAAGGTAAGGAGTTAATGTACAGTCTTTCGGATATGTTTCTCGGATTTATTCCGGGATCTATTGGGGAAACCTCAAAAATATTGATTATTGTGGGTGCCTTATTTTTGATTTTCACCAAAGTCGGAAGTTGGAGAATTATATTAAGTACTCTTGTTGGTGCGTTGGCAATGGGGCTTATTTTTAACGGTGTGGTCAATTCCGGATGGATTACTGAGTCTAGTAAATTTTACGGACTGATGAATGTACCTTATTGGGAACATCTTATTATCGGTAGTATTTTGTTTGGTGCTGTTTATATGGCTACCGACCCCGTTACAGCCTCACAAACAAATAAAGGTAAATGGATTTATGGATTCCTAATCGGATTTATTTCAATCATGATTCGCGTATTTAACCCAGCCTATCCAGAAGGCGTGTTTTTAGCAATTCTGTTGATGAATGTATTTGCTCCTACCATTGACCATTATGTGATTCAGGGGAATGTTAAGAAACGGATGAAACGGATAAAAGTTAAAAGTGCCTAATGAACTTTAAAAAAAACATACAATTGAAAAATGGAAAATAAAACAGACAAAAACGTATATACCATATTGTTCGCGATAGGAATGGTTATAGTGGTTGGCGCTTTGCTGGCTTTTACAGCCTCGTCCCTAAAACCAACCATTACAAAGAATGTTCGACTGGAAAAGCAGCAAAATATTTTGTATGCTATGGGAATCAACGACAATGAGGGGAATAGTGCCATTTTTATTTCTACCGATAAAGCACCAGAAGCTTTCTCTAAATATGTCACCAAACAACTAGTGATTCAGGGCGATGAGATAACAGAAAATGACGAAGCTTTTTTGATTGATGTTAAAAAGGAAAAATCAATGGCGAAAGATGCTGGTTATGAAAGAAAATTGCCTTTGTTCGTAGGTGAAAAGGATGGAAAGTCAATTTATGTTGTGCCAATTCACGGTAAGGGGCTATGGGATGCTATATGGGGCTATATCGGCCTTGATGAAAACATGGTTGTTCAAGGTGCGTATTTCGATCATAAAGGTGAAACACCAGGACTTGGAGCCAATATCAAAGAACGGTTCTTTATGGATGACTTTATTGGTGAGCATTTGTTAGACGAGTCAGGCGAGTTTGAAGGTATTGTAGTCCAAAAAGGAAATGCCGACCCAAAAAACAACAATAAGATGGACAATGCAGTTGATGCGATAGCTGGTTCAACAATTACTGGAGATGGGGTTACGGCAATGATACGTAGTGATTTGAAATTGTATGTGCCTTATTTTAAGTCTTTGAAGGAGGAATAGTGCCTAAAGTACTTGAAGTTATAAATGCCTGAAGTGCACTAAAGTATTTAAAGTTATAAGTGCACTCATTTAGGAGTAAATCGCAAAGAGAGAATTAGAATTAACAAGGAATTAAAAAGTAAATTTAAAAAAACAAATCTTAAACTTAAGGCACTTTAGCGCATTTTAGGCACTGTAAGTACTTTAAAATAAAAACTTTAAACATACATATGGGACTTTTATCAAAAAAAGACGGTAAGTTATTATTAGATCCATTGGCAGATAACAATCCAATAACCATTCAGGTATTGGGAATTTGCTCGGCATTGGCAATTACTGCAGAATTAAAGGCATCGATTGTAATGTCGATATCCGTATTGTTTGTAATGGGAGTCGGAAACGTCGTAATTTCTCTAATGAGGGACATTATTCCTTCTAAAATTAGAATTATAGCGCAATTGGTTGTGGTTGCAGCTCTCGTAATCATTGTGGATCAGGTGTTAAAAGCATTCGCTTATGAATTGAGTAAAA
This sequence comes from Aquaticitalea sp., assembly GCA_041748695.1. Taxonomy (GTDB): domain Bacteria; phylum Bacteroidota; class Bacteroidia; order Flavobacteriales; family Flavobacteriaceae; genus JBPOFM01. The sequence goes on from JBGTCT010000075.1 coordinate 12,518, forward strand.
CATTATCTGTTTTCGTCGGACTGATCATTACCAACTGTATCATTATGGGACGTTTTGAAGCCTTTGCATTGGCAAACGGACCTTGGAGATCCTTCTTGGATGGTATTGGAAATGCCGCAGGATATGGTTTGATATTAATCATTGTTGGTTTCTTCAGGGAATTGTTTGGATCAGGTACCTTGTTAGGATTTCCAGTATTGGGGAACCCAATTCCGGGAGAATTATCCGGAGTGTACGCTTTAGGTTACGAAAACAACGGATTTATGTTGCTCTCACCAATGGCATTGATTGTCGTCGGAATCATTATCTGGATACAACGTAGTAGAAATAAAACTTTAATAGAAGACTAATTAAAGTTGAAAGTGCCTTGAGTACTTAAAGTTAAAAGTTGAAGAAAACGGACTCATAACTTTAGGCATTTTAAACTTTATGAACTTATAACTTATAAAATGGAACACGTAGAATTATTTTTCAAATCGATATTTATAGATAATATGGTATTCGCCACCTTCCTAGGAATGTGTTCTTACCTTGCTGTATCTAAAAAAGTAGCCACAGCCGTTGGGCTTGGGGCAGCGGTTATTTTCGTATTGGCCATCACCGTTCCTTTAAACTGGCTATTGGATCAGTACATTTTACAAGAAGGTGCCTTAAGATGGTTGGGAGAGGAGTATGCTAGTTATGATTTGAGCTTCCTATCATTCATTATGTTCATCGCTACAATTGCAACAATGGTACAATTGGTAGAAATTGTTGTTGAGAAATTCTCACCATCCTTATACAATTCACTTGGAATATTCTTACCCTTGATAGCAGTAAACTGTGCCATTCTTGGTGGATCTTTATTTATGCAGTCGCGTGAAATTGCGAGTTTAGGTTTGGCTTTTAATTATGGGGTATCATCAGGAATTGGTTGGTTTTTGGCAATTTTAGCCATTGCAGCAATTCGTGAAAAAATTAGATACTCTAACGTGCCACCGGCTTTAAGAGGATTGGGGATTACCTTTATCATCACAGGCTTAATGGCCATCGGATTTATGAGTTTTGGAGGAATGTTGACAGGTGGTGACGAACCAGAAGTAACCAAAGGTACTACAGTCCAAGAGGGCGATAAAGAACTGTCTCAATTGCAGGTTACAAAAGAAGACACCAAAACGTTGAACCCTATTAAAGTAAACGAATAACATGATATTATTAGCAGCAGGAACATTAGGAACCGTTATTGCAACCGTAGTTGCCTTTTTAGTCATCACACTATTGTTGGTGAGCTTATTACTGTTTGTAAAACAAAAGTTGTCACCATCTGGTCCAGTAAAAATCACCATTAATGGCGAGAAAACAATAGAAGTTTCCTCTGGAGGAACTTTACTTTCCACCTTGGGAAGTAACAAAATATTTTTGCCGTCTGCCTGTGGTGGAGGTGGTACATGCATTCAATGCGAGTGTCACGTATTATCGGGTGGAGGAGAAGCACTTCCAACAGAAACACCTCACTTTACACGTAGCGAATTAAAACATGGCGCACGTTTGTCATGTCAAGTAAAAGTGAAACAGGATATGGAAATCACTATTCCTGAAGAAGTTTTTGGTATCAAGAAATGGGAAGCCACAGTAGTTCGAAATTATAATGTCGCTTCATTTATTAAGGAATTTGTGGTAGAAATCCCTGAAGATATGGGTTATAAAGCTGGTGGATATATTCAGATTGAAATTCCGCCGTGCGAAGTCAAATTTGAGGATATGGATATCACAGCCCATCCTGAAGAGCACGAAACACCAGACAAATTTCAAGCAGAATGGGACAAGTTTAAATTGTGGCCATTGGTGATGAAAAATACTGAAACTGTTGAAAGAGCCTATTCTATGGCCTCTTATCCGGCAGAAGGGCGTGAAGTCATGTTGAATGTACGCATCGCAACACCGCCTTTTGACAGGGCTAAAGGTGGATGGATGGATGTCAATCCTGGAATTGCATCTTCGTTTATTTTCAATCAGAAAAGAGGTGATAAAGTAACTATATCTGGTCCTTACGGAGAATTTTTCATCAATGAATCAGAATCTGAAATGTTATACGTTGGCGGTGGTGCAGGTATGGCACCAATGCGTTCGCACCTATATCATTTGTTCAAAACCTTAAAAACAGGCCGTAAAGTAACCTATTGGTATGGTGGTCGTTCTAAACGTGAACTGTTTTATTTGGAACACTTCCGTGAATTGGAACGCGACTTCCCTAACTTCAAATTCTATTTGGCATTGTCCGAACCTATGGAGGAAGACAATTGGAAAGTAAAAGAAAATATTGATGCACCAGGCGATGGATTCGTAGGATTCATTCACAACTGTGTGATTGATAATTATCTGAATCACCATGAATCACCTGAAGATATCGAATTGTATTTCTGTGGTCCACCACTAATGAACCAAGCGGTTCAGAAAATGGGTGAAGATTTTGGTATTCCAGATGAACACATCCGTTTTGATGACTTTGGAGGATAGGCGATAATCGCCATTTGGATAAATTCTAAACTATAAAACCCTTTTAGGTTTGGCAAATTTTTACAATACCCAATGCAAACACGTTAGGTATTTTTATGCCATGACTTCACCCAAATTGTATCGAGGTTTGTCATTTTCAAATTCAAATAATTTTGAATAATCCATCACATTTTCTACCCCATCTATGCGGCACAAAAAGGCTACGACGTCGCAAAGACCTTTAAATAAAACATCTTTGTTTTTGCAATCGTTCGGTTTTTTCCCTTTGTGATTCAAGGGTAAAGAATAACCACATCCATTGAGAAAAGCGGATTCAATTTGAAGTATCTCTATGGGAGAATAACCATTGAATTTACGTCCCAAATTTTGATGGACAATTCCGACGTAATTCAATTGCAGCGAACCGTGTGTATCACTTAAATGTTTCCAAGCATCTGTGTTGTCCAAGATATTTCCTACGGCGCACTGATGGCAACATTCTGGATGTAAGGTATTATTGTGAAAAGCATTATACAATTTCTTTATGGCGTTCTCAAGTCTTAAGGAGGTTTGCATAGCGACAAATTTTAGAGTTATGAAGATACGAAATTATGGTAATCTCAATGTTGATGTATTCAATTTTAACAATTAGTGTAGTATTCATCATAATAAATCATTATTGTCAAGTAATGATTGAAATACATGCTAGAACCCACTATATGTAAGTCGAGGTTCAAGGCTCTTGCAGTTAAGCCAAAGCCGAAGCGGTCTTGGTTCTTTACTGGACATAATTGAAAGTAAATAATTCCTTCTTGTTAATATTTCAAGGCTTAAAGGCTACAATAAACTGTCATTTCGTATTTTTACACCATGGGAAAACCTTTGACAGCACAAGAACTCCACAACCTTGCCATGAACCATGTAGGGAAGGATTTGGAACAACGTGGTTTTGAATTTATAGCCATCAATAGCAAGCTGAAAAAGCATCCACAATTTGTGTGCATGGATAAAACCAAACAGTATTTTTTTGTGATTGTGCGTGTTGTAATTCTGCCCGAAAACCCAAATAATTATGATGTTGTTTGGATGGAGACTTTTAAGAATCACGCCAGGGACAAGGATGCAAAAGTCTTGTATGCCGGTGTTGGCTTGGGAAATCCGGATGGCGAAGATTTACCCATCTACCTGAACGAGGAATACCTGATTGAATACAATGGCATTCAAGTCATTGATACTAACCTTAACTAAATGAAATATCTTTTTATTGCCCTCATTGGTTTCAGTATTTTTTCCTGTCAAAAAGAACCAAAAAACACTCATCTGGTCGGTGAGGTGTTTGGTACAACCTATTCAGTTAAGTATTATTCGGAAGCCAATGAAGATTACCAAAAGCCGTTTGACAGCCTTTTTTTAGTGGTTAACAATTCAATGTCCACCTATCAAGACGATTCAGATATTTCGCGGATTAATCGAAATGAAGCCGTTAAAGTAGACGACCATTTTATTAAAGTTTTTAACAAATCAAAAGAAATTTACAGGTTTACAGAAGGTGCTTTTGATCCCACCATCGGAAAAATGGTAAACGCATGGGATTTTGGCCCTGAAGGAAAAGTAGTGAACCTCGATAGTATTAAGATTGATAGTTTGATGCGTACTGTTGGCTTTAACCGCGTAGGCTTACGTGACGGCAAAATAGTCAAAGAACAAGAGTCTTTTATTGATTTTAATGCGATTGCAAAAGGTTATGGTGTCGATGTGATTGGAGAATTTCTAGAACGAAAAAACATTCAAAATTATTTAATAGAAATCGGAGGGGAAATCAGGAGTAAAGGTGTCAATATCGAAAGGGAACAACCTTGGAAAGTAGGTATAGAGATGCCACATTTTGACGGGACACAATCCATCTTAAATGCCATTACGTTGCAAGATGAATCCATGGCAACTTCAGGAACGTATCGAAAATTTAAAGTAGACGCACAAGGAAATCGGTACTCGCATATCATCGACACAAAAACTGGCTATCCGAGTAAAACCAATCTTTTGAGCATTTCTGTGATTGCCGAAGATTGTATGACGGCCGATGGTTATGCTACAGCGTTTAAAGCCATGGGAATCGACAAGGTCAAAGAATTTTTAATACGACATAACGAGCTGAAAGTCTTCCTAATTTTTGCGAATGAGAAGAATGAGCTCGAAACACTTGCCTTAAACGGATTTCCTGAAGAATAAGTCCTTGAATTATTTTCGGACCACAGGAATAATTTCGCCTTTGGCCAAACAATATTTGGTGATATCTTCCTCCGTTAGTTGAGACGTGTAATCAACTTCATTGACCTTAAAACCAACACTGCGTAGTTTTTCAAAATAATCGAGACCATAGACCCGCACATGATCATATTGGCCAAAGATTTCGGCGCGTTCTTTTTGATCGGTAATGGAATTGTCTTCAAATGTTTTTTCCCTGCTCAAATCCTGCGGAATCTGAAAAATCCCCATTCCTCCCGGTTTCATAACGCGATACAATTCCTGCATGGCTTTAGTATCATCTGGAATATGCTCAAGAACGTGGTTGCAAAGTATCAGGTCAAAAGCATTGTCTGCAAAAGGAAGGTTACAAATATCTGCTTTTACATCTGCCAATGGCGAATTCAAATCGGTGGTGGTATAGTCTAGGTTCGACATTTGTCGGAAGCGTTTGTAAAAAGCTTGTTCCGGAGCAAAA
>JBGTCT010000076.1:0-22475 GCA_041748695.1 Aquaticitalea sp.
TTGGGTGAGTTGTCTTTATCTCCAGTAGGCTTGTCTTATGTTAGTAAATTGGTACCAGCTGCAAAAATCGGATTGATGTTCGGTTTGTGGTACATTGCTATAGGTTTAGGGAACAAAGCAGCAGGATCAATGGGTGGCATGATCGATAAAATTACAGCAGCTTATGATATGACAACGTTCTTCTTGATATTTACAATCGTACCGATAATTGCTGGTTTCATTGTAATGGCCCTAACTCCTATCATGAAAAAGCTAATGCATGGTGTTAGGTAATCGAATAAAATCGTTAAAATAAAAACAAAATGCTCCAATTCGGAGCATTTTTTGTAAGTTCGGAACAACTTTTGCTTCTTACATGAAGTTTAAATTATACAAAATGATGAAAAATGTAACTGTGATTTTGGCTCTGATTCTTTTTACTTCAGCCAATAGCATTGCACAAGAAATAAAATGGGTGACATTTGAAGAAGCTTTGGCTCTTCAAAAAAAGAAACCCAAAAAAATTATGATGGATGTTTACACCAGTTGGTGTGGGCCATGTAAGATGTTGGACAAAAACACCTTTCAAAATGCGGATGTTGCCAAATTTGTTAATGAAAACTACTATGCAGTGAAGTTCAATGCCGAAGGAAACGATGTCATCAAATATAATGATGTTACCTATTCCAATCCAGGTTACAAGGCCGAAATGGCATCGAGAAGAAATGGCGTGCACGATCTTACTCGTAAACTTCAGGTAAACGCATATCCAACGATTGTGTTTTTTGATGAAAAAGGCGAAGTTATTTTCCCATTGCGCGGATATCACAACCCGCAACAGATAGAACTTTATCTAAAGATGTTTAGGGAGGATAAGCATAAGGACATGAAAACCCAAGAAGAGTTTAACACCTATTACACGGCTTTTGTTCCGAGTTTTAGAGGATAGATATACCATCAATATTTTATAACAAATGCTCCCTTTTCACTAGTTTGATGGAAAGGGATTTTTTGTTTGATACACGTGAGCTTCCAACGCTCCAAGTATGACTTGTAATTACTGCCATCGGCTATAATCATTTCTGGTTTTAAGGAATCAATGAGCCGTGTTAAATTGATTTTTGGTGAGTTGCGTAGCAGGACAAATTCAGGTTTAAAGGTTTTGACATTATAAACTCCCAAACTATCAACAACTAAAAGTGTTTTGCCGTCCACTTCATACACAGATTCCAGTTTTGATTTTGAGGTTGAAGCAATTGAATTTCCAACCTTGTAATTTCTAATGACATTGTCGCGTTTTTCTGCAATACTATCCAAATTTGAAGCGATAAGTAGTTTGTCATTCATCTTTTGTCCCAAAAGAGAAAATCTACCTTTGTGAAACACCACAAATTCATCCGTTTGTATTTGATATCTATCAAACCATAAGGCACTTTGAACTAATAAAACAGCCAAAAGGACAAACGCCAATCTAGAAAAACTCGTCTTTTTGAAATAGGCATACAATGAAATTATCAAGAGGTAAGAAACCACAACGAAAACAATTCCAAATGAAACATCCCTAAAAATAAAATTCTCCTGTTGTGAAACCCATGACACAAAATCGTTCATGGAACTGATGCAAAATCCAAACAAATCGGCAACAAATTGAGGCAAAAGATTCAGTAAAGCCAAAATAATGACAAGGATTCCAAAGCCTAAAATAAACCCCAAAAACGGAAGAATCACAATATTGGACAAGAAGAACAACCCTGGAAATTGATGAAAGTAATATAGGCTAATCGGAACGACACCAATTTGAGCTGCTACAGTAACACACATAAGATTCCAGAAATAATTGAAAACCTTATTTGGAGGTATCCATAATTTAGCAAGCAAAGGCTGAATCGTTACTATCGACAAAACCGCCATATAGCTCATTTGAAAACCTACCTCAAACAAAAACAACGGCTTTATTAGTAGTAAAACGAACATGGAAATGGCTAATGTGTTAAAGATATTGGTTGGTCGTTTTAGATTTAGTCCAATAGCAACGACCGTAAACATTAACACTGCCCTACTTACCGAAGGGGATAGCCCAGCTACGATTGCAAAGCTCCACATTAAGAGGGCAATGATCAATATTTTAATATAATTGCCATACTTCAATCGTGCTATAGGTTGGAAAATCTTATTTAAAATCAATAGGATAATACCGACATGCAATCCTGATACTGCTAAAATATGAATCGTCCCAGCATTCACATAATTATTGTAAGTGTCTTGACTGATATCCGTACGTTGACCCATCAACAGCGCATCTATAATGGCAAGTTCGTCGGGTTTAAAATTAAAAGTCTTGAGTTTGGTGTCAATTTTCGATCGTAATTGAGCGGCGTAACCAAATATAGTAAAAGGTTTTGATCGGATTTTTAATAGTGTTTTATTTTCAGCATAAACCTGATGGTCGATGTACTGTCTTTTTAGATAATTTCTATAATTGAATTGATACGGATTCAAAGGCGAGTTTACTTGAGAAAACGCTACGGATGAAGCTAAAATATCATCAACCTGCAATGGTTCAGATAATGAATCCTTTTGGACATTAAATAATAACTTTCCTGAAACATGTTCATCTTCGACTTTTAAGATGTCAATGACATATTTGTCATGATACGCGGTTGGTTTGAGAACTTCCCGAATTTTGAATGTGATGAGATGGTTGGAATCATTTTTTTGAGAAATCAAGTTTGAATAATGATTTTGATACTGCCTTTGATCATGCAGATTGACCACTAACATTCCGATACTGATCATGGTGGTGAACGCCAACAATCCAAACCAAACCGTTTTTTGGAGTTGTCTATTACTGTTATAAAGAAAAATAAAGAGAAGCGCAATTAAGCCGACGGCAAAATAAATCGAAATTTTAAGGGTAATGGTTAAAAAATGAGCGATAAGAATACCAACGATTAAGCAAAACGTTAATCTTATGATGGTAAAATTAAGCTGTTTCATATGCCGATATTTATTGTTTTTCAATGGTCATATGGTATCCCACTAGGAAAATCCTCCTTAGCATTTACGATTGTTATATCATGGGATTTCATATGAAGATATTTATTGTTTTTCAATGGTCATATGGTGTCGCAGAATCTTCTTTGGTGCATGTGCTTCCAAATCATGGCGATTTCATAATAACCTTCTTGCCTGGACAAATGCATAATACCAATACCTTTCTGCCAAAGATGACGTAATGACGCCTGCACTTGTTGTAGCATGCATAAATTCTACCTGTCCTTCGTTGACCTGTGTTACCAAAGCCACATGACTGACTGCACGGCTTTTTCCATTGGTGGCAAAAAATAGCAAATCGCCTCTTTGAACTTCCTTAATGTCTATCCAATCTCCTTTGAGAGCAATGTCGCTGCTCGATCTCGGTAGTGTTATGCCTTCACTTTCAAAAGCGGTTGTTACCAATCCCGAGCAATCCATTCCTTTTTTGGTGGTGCCTCCATATTTGTATCGAACACCATCAAATTTTTTGGCAAAATCAATTATGTTTTCCACCAAGGCATTTGCAGCGCTGCGGCCTAAAGGCTTATTAATTGCAGGATAATCATGTGGAGTAATTTTTTTGTTATCATTATCTATAACAGGACGTGCTGGCCTAGATGTGATGGGTGTCGTGTTTTTACTCGATTGTTTTGAAGACTTGCAGCTGAAAAAGCAAAGTGATAAACATAGTATAAAGGCAATTTTTTTCATTAAAGGCATTATTATTTTATGATGTTAAAAATCAATTTGGCAGTTTTTTCGCTGGCTCCTCGTCCGCCCAGTTTTTTTTCCAATTCAAAATATTCAACATACATCTGTTCTCTATTTTCAGGTTCTAAAATGGCATCCAATTCATATTTCAGTCGCTTGGAGTTGAAGTCACTTTGAATCAATTCCGTTAAAACTCCCTTATCCATAATTAAATTGACCAGCGAAATGTATTTTAGGTTTATGACACGTTTTCCTATTTGATAAGAAATCCAATTGCCTTTATAGCAAACTACTTGAGGCACCTTAAACAAGGCGGTTTCGAGTGTGGCGGTGCCAGAAGTAACCAATGCCGCGACGGACATGCTCAATAAATCGTAGGTCTTGTTTTCGACAAACGACACATTCGTTTTTTTTATGAATTTAAAATAAAACTCGCGGTCTTGACTTGGTGCACCGGCGATGACAAATTGATGATCGGGATAAAGGTTGGAGATGCTCAACATCACCGACAACATTTTCTTTATTTCCTGTTTGCGGCTTCCAGGTAATAACGCGATGATTGGTTTGTCAGACAGTCCATGGCTCCCTCTAAATTCGTTCTCATCTATGAGTGATCCATGACTAATGGCATCAATTAACGGATGGCCAACAAATTCCACAGGATACTGATGCTTTTCTTCATAAAATTTTTTTTCAAACGGCAAAATCACATACATCTTATCTACATCGCGTTTGATGTCCTTAATGCGGTTTTCCTTCCAAGCCCAAATTTGTGGTGAAATATAATAATGTGTCTTGAAGCCTTTTTGTTTGGCCCATTTAGCAATGCGCAGATTGAATCCTGGATAATCAATAAAAATAATCACATCTGGATTATAAGCGGCAATATCAATTTTACAAAATGAAAGGTTTTTGGTGATAGTCCTTAAGTTCATAATCACTTCCGCAAATCCCATAAACGCCAAATCCCGATAGTGTTTCACAAGATTTTCGCTTACCTCATGCATCAGATCGCCACCCCAAAACCGAAATTGAGCATTGACGTCTTGTTGCAGCAATGCTTTCATTAGGTTGGCACCATGTAAATCTCCAGAGGCTTCGCCAGCGATGATATAATATTTCATCTGTTTATTTTATTATTTTTAGAGGTTACATGTGACATCCATACAATCATTCCCCTGTGTATAGACCTTCCGTTATGGATATTTCATGTTTTAGAACCAGGTTTTTTTGGAATTAACTCGCAATTCATTTTAAATAAATTGAAATAGAATACTATTGATTTATTCTTTTGTTATCAAATAAAAGTCACTAAAAAGGTTACTATGGCCACCAATATCGTTGCTAAAATAACACCTCTTGCCCTGTAATCGCGTTTCAGTTTTATAAACAAAAAAAAGGCAATGAGATTCAATATGGCTCCTATACTTACCAATTTACTAAAGAACCCTTGGACAATCGATTGTTGAATGGAGAGTTCAATACTTTCGCCGTTGCCAAAAATAAAAATGGCAAGAATCAATCCTATCGCATTGGCAATCATCCCAACTACAAAACCGATAAGAACTTCTTTTTTAATCATTGAATTTCCAACTGTTTAAATGTTGCATGGAATGATGTGCTGTTAAATCGAACTGTACTGGCACAACCGAAATAAATCCATTTTCTAAAGCCCATTCATCCGTATCCTCTCCATCATCTAAATTAACAAATTTTCCTGTTAACCAATAATAATCGCGTCCTTGTGGGTTCTTTCGCTTGTCAAATTCTTCTTCCCAATTTGCTTTGGCCTGACGACACACTTTGATGCCTTTTATATCTTTTTTTTCAAGATTGGGAATATTCACATTTAAGACTACTCCATTAGGAATGCCATTTATGAGTGCATTTTCAACAATGGTTTTTACGAATGATTTTGAATGTTCAAAATTGGCATTCCAATTATAGTCCAAAAGCGAAAAACCAATCGCAGGTATACCTTCAATGCCAGCTTCTAAGGCAGCACTCATGGTTCCGGAATAAATAACATTAATTGATGAATTGGAACCATGATTAATACCAGAAACGCAGAGATCTGGTCGTCTGCCTAATATTTCTTTTACTGCAAGCTTCACACAGTCGGCTGGTGTTCCAGAACAGCTATATTCTTTTTGTACACCTTTATCAACCGTCACGTTTTCCACAAATAGTGTGGAATTAATGGTTATGGCATGTCCCATGCCGCTTTGTGGACTATCAGGAGCCACTACAACAACTTCGCCAATTTCATTCATTACTTCAATCAACGCTCTGATGCCAGGGGCTGTAATTCCGTCGTCATTGGTTACTAAAATGAGTGGTTTTTTTGACATTTTGATTTACTTTTTAAAAGCCACAAAAATACATAATTTAGGTTTGAAATAACCATAATATGAGGTTTAACAAAAAATTATTAGGCCTAGTTTTTATTGGCATGGTTTTTTCTTTTACTTTAGTAAAAATTATGAGACTCGCGGGTTTTATTTAGATATACAAACATGAAAAAGATGAAAAGGAATTATAAACTGCTGCTATTGGTACTTTTGATGGCTTTTGCTTCGTGCAGTTTTACTACCAAAAAATTTAATGATCCCGATAAGGACAAGTTGCTTATACAGTTAATAACCTATGTATTGGAGCAAGGCCATTTTGATCCTAAAGACATTAACGATGCGTTTTCACAGCAAGTTTTTAATGGTTATCTAGAGCAGTTAGATCCATTCAAACGTTACTTTTACGAATCTGATATTAAAGAATTTAGGGCGTATCAAGACAAATTGGATGATCAAATTAAAGCTTACGATATTTCGTTTTTCAATCTGACTCACGACCGTTTATTACAACGATTGGAAGAGTCCAAAGCAATTTATAAGGAAGTACTTGCACAGCCTTTTGATTTCGATATACAGGAAGAATTTTCAACCGATTATGAGAACTTAACTTATGTCAATTCCAAAAAGGAAATGAAGGATCGTTGGAGACAGCAACTTAAATTTTCGACAATCGCCAATTATGATGATTTGATTTCGCTACAAGAAAATACGTTCTCTAATAAACAGCTTAAAGAGGCAGGGGATATTAATGAGTATGATAGAACGACAGAAGACGTCAATGTAAATGCAGAAACCTCACAAAAGCCATCAGTTAATAATGAAAAGAGAGAAAGATCAGTAGAAGAAAAATCCATTGTCGAACTAGAGAAAGATGCAAGGGAAACAACCCTTAAATCATTGGACGAATTATATGATTTTATTGATGATAGACAACGTCAAGATTGGTTTTCAGTTTACATTAATGCTATCGTTGAAGAGTTTGATCCTCATACATTTTATTTCGCTCCTGAAGATAAAGACCGGTTTGATGTGGCCATGTCTGGGAATTTCGAAGGCATTGGGGCACGATTACAAAAACGAATGGATGTGATTACAATTAATGAAATCATTAGTGGAGGTCCAGCTTGGAGACAAAATGAAATGGAAGTAGGTGATCAGATCCTTAAAGTGAAACAAAATAATGACGAACCTGCAGTAAATGTTGTTGGTATGCGCTTGGATGATGCGGTAAAACTTATTAAAGGCCCTAAAGGCACAGATGTTATCCTAACACTGAAAAAGGTGAATGGAAATATTGAAGATTTGCGCATTACACGCGATGTTGTAGAACTCGAAGAGACTTATGCAAAATCATCAAAAGTTATAAAGGAAGGAAAGACCTTTGGAGTTATTAATCTTCCAAAATTTTATGTTGATTTTGAAGATTATAACAAGCGAAATGCAGCCTCTGACCTCAAACTTGAAATCGAAAGATTGAAAGCGGAAGGCATGGAAGGATTGGTATTGGATTTGAGAAACAACGGTGGAGGTTCGCTTCAAACTGTTGTAGACATGGCAGGATTATTTATTAAGGAAGGTCCTATTGTACAAGTCAAAACGGCTGGTGAAGATAAAGAAGTCCTTGTAGACAAAGATAAATCAATTGTCTGGGATGGCCCTTTGGTCATTTTGGTTAATGAGTTATCCGCTTCAGCCTCTGAAATATTAGCCGCTGCAATGCAAGATTATAAAAGAGCAATCGTCATAGGAAGCAAACAAACCTATGGAAAAGGAACCGTACAGAATGTACTTGATCTGAACCGAATGGTTAGGAATAATACAAATGGCGATATGGGAGCGTTAAAGTTCACCACACAGAAATTCTACCGAATCAATGGCGGTTCTACGCAATTAGAAGGCGTAAAGAGCGATGTAGTGGTTCCAGATCGTTATAGCTATATTAATTTGGGAGAAAAAGATCAGCAAAATCCATTGCCTTGGGACAAAATAGATGCTGTACCTTATACAGTATTTGAAAATTATTATGATTTTGACAGTTCCATTAAGAACAGTAAAGAACGTATGGCGGTTAATCAGCAGTTACAATTAATCGATGAGAATGCGCAATGGGTTAAGAAAATTAGGGACAAAGAGAGCTATTCCCTTAACTACAATGACTATAAAGCTCAAATCAAATTGAACGAAGAGGAAGCCAAGCGCTTCGAGAAATTGTCAGATTACCAAACTAATCTTGCGTTCTCTTCCTTACCTTATGAAAACAAATTAATGGATCAAGACAGCGTGTTAAAACAAAAACGGGAGCGTTGGCATCAAAGTTTAAGTCAGGATGTATATATTGAAGAAGCTTTGAACGTATTGAATGATCTCAAAATGTCATATCCAGTTAAATTAAAAGTAGCGACAAATTCAAAACAATAAATGAGTAAAAGCAATAGCTCATTATTTTATTTAGCGCTCCAAAAGTTCCGAAAGAACCTTTGGGGCGTTTTAAGTTTATGGTTTATAATCTTTGTGGGCTTTGTGTCCATTTTTGCCTATGTATTTGCACCAGATAATTCGCAAAATGCCAATCAGATGCATTTATCAGTCCATTCTAAAAAACCAGGCTTTAAGGTTCAAATGCTTACCATTCCATCTCAATTGGAGAATGACCAATCCTTTATATCAAAAATATTCTTTGGGACTAAAAACACCGATACCGAAATTCCTATTACAAATTTTAAGGTCGAAAACGGCAGCTTAACTTACACCGAATATGCTTCCGATGGATTGGAAGGTCTAACTAAAGATTTATCTATACAGGCGTTTCCGCAGAACAATTATCAAAATTATCTGAAACAAAAAACATTTCTATTTGGCACAGATAAGTATGGACGCGATTATTTAAGCCGAATATTGATCGGAGCAAGAATTTCATTTTTCATTGGTTTTATTGCCGTACTTATATCCTTGGTCATTGGCATTTTTATGGGAAGCCTTGCAGGTTATTTTGGAGGAAAAGTAGACAGCATCATCATGTGGATTATCAATGTCACATGGTCCATTCCGACATTGCTGCTCGTTATAGCCATAACTTTGGCTCTCGGTAAGGGTTTTTGGCAAGTCTTTATTGCTGTGGGGTTAACCATGTGGGTGGAAGTGGCGAGAGTGGTAAGAGGACAAATCATCAGTGTAAAGGAAATGCAGTATGTCACGGCAGCAAGAGCTTTGGGTTTTAATGATTATCGAATCATCACAAGGCATATTCTTCCAAATATCATGGCGCCAGTTATTGTGATATCTGCGGCTAATTTTGCAGGCGCTATTTTGATTGAAAGTGGCTTAAGTTTTCTTGGAATTGGCGCACAACCACCTATGGCAAGTTGGGGAGCGATGATCAAAGACCATTATAATTACATCATTCTAGGGAAGCCCTATTTGGCTATGATTCCAGGATTGTGTATCATGTTATTAGTAATGGCCTTTATGCTCATTGGAAATGCTTTACGGGATGCTTTGGATGTGAAGGGTTAGTTATTCAAAATTGACAGCATCTCAAGTGTTAAGCTCAATATTTTTCAATTTTGCCGCAATTGATTAATTTCCTGATTGGTTTCATCAATTTGCTGGAGCACTTCATCCCGCCCCACAGCAGATGTTGAAGAGGTTATAAAATAGGTTGGTGTTTCTTCCCAAGTTTTTAATAATTCTTCAGTATATGCATTGACATTACGTTCAATGACTTTGGGCTTTAATTTGTCTGCCTTGGTAAAAATAATCGAGAATGGAATTCCTTTCAAACCCATATATTCCATAAATTCCAAATCTATTTTTTGAGGTTCGTGCCGAATGTCTACCAAAACAAAGGCATTGACCAATTGTTGACGCTTCTCAAAATAATCTGTTATAAATTTTTGAAATTTCTTTTTGGCGGTTTTTGAAACTTTAGCATAACCATAGCCAGGCAAATCGACCAAAAACCAATTTTTATTGATGAGGAAATGATTTATGAGTTGGGTTTTCCCCGGTCTTCCAGAGGTTTTGGCTAAATTCTTATGATTCGTCAACATATTGATTAATGACGACTTCCCAACGTTGCTCCGCCCAATAAAGGCATATTCTGGCATGGTGTCCTTTGGGCATTTTGCCACTTCGGAATTGCTCATCACAAATTCAGCAGTTTTAATCACCATTTTTTTGAGGTTTATTCAAATTCCCAAAGGAGTGAACATTTGGAATTTGGTATTTAATATTGGAATTATAAAATTTACAAGTTCCGTTTTTTAAGCCATGCATCCAAAACTGTATTGAATTCATCAGGATGCTCCATCATAGCGGCATGTCCGCATTTATCTATCCAAAACAAATCGGCATCAGGCAATAATGCTTGAAATTCCGTCGCAACTTCTGGTGGCGTTACCGTATCGTTTTTTCCCCAAATAATGCAGACGGGAAGATCCATTTTAGGAAGATCCTTTGCCATATTATGACGAATGGCACTCTTGGCAATTGCCAATGTTTTTATCAATTTACTGCGGTCGTTGACGGTTTCGTACACTTCATCCACGATGTCTTTTGTGGCAACTGCTGGATCATAAAATACGTCCTGCGCTTTCTTTTTAATCACTTCATAATCACCGCGCTTGGTATAACCGCCGCCCATGGCACTTTCGTATAATCCTGAACTTCCTGTTATCACAAGTGCCTTGACCTTTTCTGGATATAATTTGGTGTGATAAAGACCAATATGGCCTCCAAGGGAATTGCCAAGTAAAATCACATTGTCCAGCTCTTTGAAAGCAATGAAATCATGAAGATATTTGGCAAAACTCTTAACATTCGTTTTTAATAAAGACATACTGTAGATTGGCAGCTCTGGAATAATGACTTTATAGCCTCTACCGCCAAAATAATGCAACACTGCATCAAAATTACTCAAACCTCCCATCAGCCCGTGAAGTATAATTAGCGGTTGCCCTTCACCTTCTTCAATATAGCTGAAATTCTTCTCTTTTTTTAAACGGTTTTTCATGAAAGTGGTTAGTCTGTTGCTTAAAAAACAAATATAGGTATTTCGTTGAAATATAATTTTATTTTCCAAAGACTTCAACAAATACTTTGGGAATAGTTTTCGATAACAAAAGCCACATTTTTATATAATTTGTTAACTGTCTGACATTAAGAATAATACAGGATTAAAATAAACTGATTTTACATCAAAAAAGGTCAACAATCAAAAACTTATGAACAAAAGTGGTAAAAAGTGGTAAAAAGTGGTAATATTTTCAATATATTTGAGTCGTACTCGTTAGCCATGTAAGACAAACAAAGTGAACTCATTAATAGGAACATACGAATGTAAAGTAGATGCCAAGGGAAGGCTAATGCTTCCTTCTGCCATCAAAAAGCAGTTGTCGCCTATGTTGCAGAATGGTTTTGTTTTGAAACGAGCTGTGTTCCAGCCTTGTTTGGAACTCTACCCAATGACCGAATGGGAAGCCTTGATGCAAAAGATGAACAAGCTCAATCGCTTCAAACAAAAGAATAATGATTTTATCCGTCGCTTTACAGCAGGTGTAAAAGTTGTTGAGGTAGATGCTACAGGTCGCTTATTGATACCAAAGGATTTAATGGTGTTTTCTGACATTACAAAAGATATCGTTGTGTCTTCAGCGATTAACATCATCGAGATTTGGGATAAGGATAAATACGAAAAAGCTATTGACGATGCCACTGGCGATTTTGCCGATTTAGCGGAAGACGTCATGGGACAAGATGATAACGATGGACTATCATAATGCAGTTTTACTTACAGAAACGGTTGATGGATTAAACATAAAACCAGATGGTGTTTATGTGGATGTCACTTTCGGAGGAGGAGGTCACAGTCGTGAAATCTTGAGTCGACTGAGTCCAAAAGGAAAGCTTTATGCTTTTGATCAAGATAAAGACGCTCTTTTAAATATGATTGATGATGAACGATTCACATTGATCAATGAAAATTTCAGGTTCGTTAAGCGCTTTCTTCGCTTTTACGGAGTGAAAGAAGTCGATGGTATCCTGGCAGATTTTGGCGTGTCGTCCCATCAATTTGATGTTGCCGATAGAGGATTTTCAACCCGCTTTGAGGCCGATTTAGATATGCGTATGAACCAAAATAGTACTTTAACTGCTTTTCATGTGATCAATAAATATGAAGAAGAACAACTCAAAAATGTGCTACTTCAATATGGTGAGTTACGTCAGGCGCCAGCAATGGCCAACACCATTGTTCAAGAACGAACTCATAAAGAAATAAAATCAAGCGAACAATTGAAAGAGGTGTTAAAAAAGTTTGTAAAGCACAAAAACGAGCACAAAGTGCTGGCACAAATATATCAAGCGATTCGTATTGAGGTCAATCAAGAAATTGAGGCATTGAAAGAACTACTGATCCAAACTCCAGAAGTCCTTAAAAAAGGTGGACGATTGAGTTATATATCCTATCACTCTTTGGAAGACCGATTAGTAAAAAGGTTTATAAGAAATGGCCTTTTTGAGGGCGAACCAGAGCGCGATGTGTTTGGGAATTATGAAGTGCCAATGCAAAAGGTAGGTGGATTGATAGTTCCAAATCCACAGGAAATTAAACAAAATAATAGAGCGAGAAGTGCTAAACTTCGAGTAGCTGAAAAAATTTAAAATCAAAAAGATTCTTCCCTTTGGGAAGATGTCCGCAGGACAGAAGGGCTTATGAAACAAAATATTTACAGCATACTGAAAGGAAAATTTTTAATCAGTGATGATTCGTTCAAGAATTGGAGAATCATCCTTTTCATTTCCTTTTTGGCGATTATCATGATAGCAAGTTCGCATAGTGCTGATAAAAAAGTTCATGACATCGCACGCTTGAATAACGAAGTAAAAGAATGGCGTTCAGCATTTGTTGATGGCCGTTCAAAATTGATGAGAACCAAAATGGAATCGGCTCTGATTAGTAAAATGTCGGAAAAAGGAATTGCACCGTCAGTCATTCCTCCAAAAAAAATAAAAGTAGCATCGCAAAACGATTAAAGTAAGTGGCAGTAACTGAAAAAAGCATATTGAACCGATTGTATTTTGTAGCAGGCATTATGTTTGTCTTCGCACTTGCTGTGGTGTTCAAGCTCTTCACGATTCAGTTTGTACAAGGTGATAAATATCGTGAAATGGCCGAAAAAAGAACTGTAAAAAATGTCACTATCCCTGCAAATAGAGGTAATGTCTATGCGTCCGATGGAAGTTTATTGGCTACTTCAATTCCAAAATATGACATTCGATTTGATGCCTTAACACCAACAAATAGAACATTTGAGACATATGTAAAATCATTAAGCGATTCACTTTCAAAATATAGCGGAAAGTCATCGACCTACTATCAAACTGAAATAAGAAAGGCAAGAGCCAACAAAAACAGGTACTACCTCATTGCCCGAAATATCAATTATACCGATTACACACGTATTAGAAACTTCCCTTTACTAAATCTTGGAGCTTTTAAAGGCGGATTGATTGTAGAGCAAACTACAAAGCGCGAACATCCAATGGGAGGCATTGCACAACGCTCTATTGGTTACGAACGAATCGACGAAGATGGAAATGTTACCAGGGCAGGCATTGACGGCGCTTTTGGCATTAAATATTTGCGAGGAACTAATGGCCATCGCTTGAAACAAAAGATTGGTCAAGGCCAGTGGAAGCCAATTGCAGATTATAATGAAGTAGAGCCAAAAGACGGTTATGATGTCTATACCACCTTGGATGTCAATATTCAAGATATTGCCCACCATGCACTATTGGAACAGCTGGAAAAATACAAAGCAGACCACGGTTGTGTTATTGTCATGGAAACCAAAACCGGCGAAATTAAGGCCATCTCCAATCTTGGTCGCAATGCCGATGGTTACTACTATGAACGTTTAAACTATGCTGTTGGTGAATCTCACGAACCTGGATCGACCTTTAAATTGATGGCGCTAACCGCTGCATTAGAAGATAAAGTAATTGATACTAGTGATGTCGTCGATACCAATGGAGGAATACTATCGTATTACGGAAAAAAAGTGCGAGATTCCAAACAAGGTGGATATGGTAAAATATCCATATCCAAAGCCTTTGAAGTATCTTCAAATACGGGAATTGTTGCAGCCATTGATAAAGCATATAAAAATCAGCCTTCAAAATTTGTGGAACGTCTGTATGCCATGAATTTGAACGACAAGCTCGATTTGCCAATTGTCGGCGAACCTGATCCAATCATTCCACACCCAAAAAACAAACAACGCTGGAGTGGTATCGCCTTGCAGTGGATGGCTTACGGCTATGGCGTTTCCTTTACTCCTTTGCAAACTTTGACTTTTTACAATGCTATTGCCAATGATGGGGAAATGGTAAAACCTCAATTTTTAAGGGAAGTACGGGAATTCGATAAAACAATAGTCCCTTTTAAGAAAGAAGTTATCAATCCGCAAATCTGCTCAAAAGAAACGGTTTTAAAAGTACGAGAGTTGCTCAAAAATGTTGTTGAGAGCAAACGTGGAACGGGGCATAAGTTGTTTTCACCAAATTTTTCAATGGCTGGAAAGACAGGAACATGTCAAAAGGACTATGCCCAAAAAGACAAATTGAGCTATATCTCTTCGTTTGCAGGCTATTTTCCTGCAGACAATCCAAAGTATTCCTGCATTGTCGTCATCCACGAACCAGATAAAAGCGTGGGATATTACGGTGCGGATGTGTCTGGACCGGTGTTCAAAAAAATCGCTCAAAAAATATTTACAGACACTCCTATTACTGACGAAATCAAATCCTTGGATTTCACGAACTCCATAGTTCAAAAGGATTTCGAATCTTATTACAGTTTAGCACAAACCCATAAAACCATCATGCCAGATGTCACGGGAATGCCAGCCATGGACGCCATCGCCCTTCTGGAAAATATGGGACTAAAAGTAGAAATAATAGGTGTGGGAATAGTCAAAGGGCAATCCCTTGAAAAAGGAACAAAAATTAAAAAGAATCAAACCGTCGTTCTGGAAATTTAATGACAGAGTTAAAAGACATATTATATAAAGTTACCATCAATGCAGTTGTTGGAAGTACAAGTGTGCAGGTCAATACCATTGATTTTGACTCACGCAACATTAAAAAAAATGATGTCTTTGTTGCCATTAAAGGAAGCGTTGCAGATGGACATCAGTTTATTGAAACTGCTATACAAAATGGAGCCATTGCTATCATTTGCGAAACGCTTCCGGCTAATTTGCAAAACGGAATTACCTATATCGAGGTCGAAAGTGCTAGCCGAGCATTGGCATTTATGGCTTCCAACTTGTATAAAAATCCTTCCGAAAATTTACGACTTGTTGGTGTTACAGGAACGAATGGGAAAACCACTGTTGCGACGTTGTTATACCACCTGTTTAAAAAAGCCGGTTTTAAAGTTGGCCTTTTGTCTACAGTTAAAATTATGGTAGATACAACAGAATACAAAGCCACACATACAACTCCAGACTCATTAACCATCAATAAATATTTGGATTTAATGAATGATGAAGGCTTGGAATTTTGCTTTATGGAAGTGAGTTCGCATGGCATTCATCAAAACAGAACAGAAGGCTTAAAGTTCGAGGGCGGTATTTTTACCAACTTATCGCATGACCATCTCGATTATCACAACACTTTTGCCGAATACAGAGACGTCAAAAAATCATTCTTTGACAATTTGTCCAAAGAAGCATTTGCTTTGGTCAATATCGATGATAAAAACGGTTTGGTAATGCTTCAAAATACCAGAGCAAGAAAATACACTTATGCACTCAAGACTTATGCAGATTACAAAGCACAAATTCTAGAAAATCAACTTGGAGGCCTGTTGCTCAAACTAAATAACGATGAAGTTTGGACTCGACTAATCGGAAATTTCAATGCCTACAATATTCTAGCAATATATGCTACCGGGGATTTATTGGGTCTTGAAAAAGTTGAGAATCTCCGATTGATCAGTGAATTGGAAAGTGTCAGCGGGCGATTTCAATACTTGATTTCAGATAAAAAAATTACAGCTATTGTCGATTATGCACACACGCCAGATGCTTTGCAAAATGTATTGGAAACGATTAATAGTATCCGAACAAAAAATGAAGAACTAATCACAGTGGTAGGCTGTGGTGGAGATAGAGATAAAACAAAGCGTCCAAAAATGGGACATATCGCCTCGGTGTTGAGCACAAAAGTAATTTTTACAAGTGACAATCCGCGCAGCGAAGTACCAGAAACTATTATTGAAGAAATTGAAAAAGGGGTAGAGCCACAAAATTTTAAAAAGGTGGTTGCTATTGTCGATAGAAAGCAAGCCATCAAAACGGCTTGCCAAATGGCACAACCCAATGATATTATTCTAATTGCTGGAAAAGGGCACGAAACCTATCAAGAAATTAAAGGCGTACGAACCGATTTTGATGATTATAAAATCGTACAGGAATTTTTAAGTCAGTTGGAGAAATAGAGAAAAGAAAATAGAAAAAAGAATCAAGAAACAAGAGCCAAGAATCAAGACAAAACATTAGCGCTTGAGGATTTGTAACATATAAATAGTAGCAATTAAAACAACAAACATCAAACAACCAATAACCTAAAACCACTAGCCAAGAATGCTGTATTACCTATTTGAGTATTTAGAAAAGAACTTCGATTTTCCGGGAGCATCACTTTTTGGGTTCATCACCTTCAGGGCTGCAGCGGCAATCATTCTTTCATTACTCATTTCAACAATTTTCGGAAAGCGTATCATCCGATTTTTGCAAAAAAAACAGGTCGGCGAATCCATCAGGGATTTAGGATTGGAAGGTCAAGTAGAAAAAGCGGGAACGCCAACTATGGGTGGGATCATCATCATCCTAGCCACACTTATACCAGTTTTGTTGTTGGCAAAGCTCGCCAATATCTATATCATCCTACTCATTGTTACAACCCTATGGATGGGAACCATCGGTTTTATTGATGATTATATCAAAAAATTCAAAAAAGATAAAGAAGGCTTAAAAGGTAAGTTTAAAGTTCTTGGACAAGTTGGACTAGGAATTATAGTTGGCTCCACATTGTATTTTCATCCCGACGTGACTGTTAAAGAGGAATTAACTCAAAAAGAACAAATAGAAATTTTAGAATCAACTGGTTCTATTGAAAGATTATATAAATACGAAGAAAAATCAACCAAAACGACCATTCCATTTGTGAAGGAAAATGAATTTGATTATGCAGATTTGATTACTTGGATAAGTCCAGATTTGAAGAAATATTCATGGGTCATTTTCATTATAATAAGCATTTTTATCATCACTGCCGTATCCAATGGCGCCAATCTAACCGATGGCATTGATGGTTTGGCTGCAGGGACATCAGCCATCATTGTTCTTACGCTGGGAATTTTTGCTTGGGTATCGGGTAACATCATTTTTTCCGATTATCTCAATATTATGTACATCCCAAGAGTGGAGGAAATCACGATTTACATTACAGCATTCGTAGGTGCGCTCATCGGATTTTTATGGTACAATACGTATCCAGCTCAAGTATTTATGGGAGATACTGGAAGTCTCACGATTGGAGGAATCATTGCCGTAATCGCCATTGCAGTCCGCAAAGAATGGTTGATTCCTGTGCTTTGCGGTGTTTTTTTAGCAGAGAATTTATCGGTAGTCATGCAAGTCAGTTGGTTTAAATACACAAGAAAGAAATATGGCGAAGGCCGACGCATTTTTAAGATGGCTCCATTGCATCACCATTATCAAAAATCAGGATATCACGAAAGTAAAATAGTCACTCGATTTTGGATTATAGGAATTTTGTTAGCTATTCTTTCAATAGTGACGTTGAAAATTCGATAGAATGAAACGGTTGGCGATATTAGGTGGCGGGGAAAGTGGTGTAGGTACGGCACTTTTAGGAAAGGCAAAAGGGTTTGAGGTATTTCTTTCGGATAAAGGAAAGATTAAAGACAATTATAAAGAAGTTCTTTTACATAATGAGATTGAATTTGAAGATGAACAGCATACAGAATCAAAAATCCTAAATGCAGACATCGTGATGAAAAGCCCAGGAATTCCAGATAAGGTGGACATTGTAATGCAGATCCGTGAAAAAGGAATTCAAGTTGTTTCTGAAATTGAATTTGCTTCAAAATACACTAAGGCAACACTAGTAGGTATTACAGGAAGCAACGGAAAAACTACGACAGCAACCTTAATACATCACATTCTTAAGCAGGAATTGGAAGTTGGATTGTCTGGCAATATTGGAAAAAGTTTCGCACAGCAAATTTTGGAACTTGATTATCCAAATTATGTGTTGGAAATAAGCAGTTTTCAATTGGATGACATTCAAGATTTCAAACCGCATATCGCAGTGCTTTTGAATATCACACCAGATCATTTGGATCGATATGATTTCAAGTTTGAAAATTATATCAATTCAAAATTCAGGATTGCTCTGAATCAAACCAAAGACGATTACCTGATTTACGATGCCGATGATGAGGTAATAAATAATTGGCTTCAATCACATACAATTCAATCGACATTATTGCCATTTTCACTGACAAAAACCATTGGAAACGGAGCGTATTTAGACAAAGAGAATATAAAAATAACAATAGATAACAATCAAATAATTATGCCAACAGCAAATCTAGCTTTAGAAGGAAATCACAATATTAAGAACCAAATGGCTGCTTCTACAGTTGCCCATTTATTAAAAATTAGGAAGCAAACCATCCGTGAGAGTTTAGAGAACTTTCAAGGTGTTGAGCATCGATTGGAACATGTGCTAAAAATCAATAAGGTTCAGTACATCAATGATTCCAAAGCAACCAATGTCAATGCTACTTATTATGCTTTAGAAAGTATGGACACGCCAACCATTTGGATTGTTGGAGGTGTGGATAAAGGCAATGATTATAACGAATTGTTCCAATTTGTAAACGAAAAAGTAAAAGCAATCATATGCCTGGGCGTCGATAACGAAAAGTTGATGAATAGCTTTGGAAATATGGTCGATGTCATTGTTGAAACGCAATTTATGAGCGAAGCGGTCAAAATCGCATATAAATTGGCAGAATCTGGAGATACTGTGCTATTATCGCCAGCTTGTGCAAGTTTTGATTTGTTTGAAAATTACGAAGACAGAGGGCGTCAATTTAAAGATGCCGTCAGAAACCTATAAAATAATAGTCACTAAAACAAGGCTTCCCTTTGGGAAGATGTCGCAAAGCTACAGATGGGATAATGGAAAATATTTTAAAAAACATAAAGGGAGATAAGCTTATTTGGGCCATTGTCACATTGCTGGCAATCTTCTCATTCCTTCCTGTTTATAGTGCTGCCAGTAATTTGGCTTACACAAGCACATCAGGGAGCACTTTTGCGTTTTTTGTTAAACATTTCATGCACTTACTTTTGGGTTTTCTTATTATTTATGGTGTGCATCGCATCCCTTATCGCTACTTTAAAGGGCTTTCTATGGTAATGATCCCAATCGTATTGGTATTGTTGATTGTAACAATGTTGCAAGGTAGTACCATAGAAGGTGCTAATGCCAGTCGTTGGATACAAATACCCTTTGTAGGCATGTCATTTCAAACATCAACATTGGCCATTGTGGTATTAATGGTCTATGTAGCAAGATATTTGTCAAAGATTCAAGAAAGGGATATCAGCTTTAAAGAAACAATTTTACCGTTATGGTTACCAGTCTTTTTGGTATTGGTTTTGATTTTGCCGGCCAATTTTTCAACAACAGCCATCATATTCGCAATGGTATTGATTCTCACATTTATAGGAGGTTATCCAGTAAAATATTTGGCCATTATTTTAGGAACAGGGTTGATTGCGTTGACATTATTTATTCTAGTGGCGAAGGCATTTCCGAATTTAATGGAAAACAGGATCCATACTTGGGAAAATCGAGTTGAAAACTTCTTTAACCAAGCCGAAGATTCCGAGGCCGATTATCAAATTGAAAAGGCAAAAATTGCAATCGCCTCTGGTGGAATTCAAGGTGTTGGTCCAGGGAAAAGCGTACAAAAAAACTTCTTGCCACAATCGTCTTCCGATTTCATTTTTGCCATTATTGTTGAAGAGTATGGCTTAATTGGAGGCATGTTCCTGCTGGTAATGTACAGTTGGTTATTATTCAGAATCGTTATCATTTCGCAAAAAGCAGATACAATTTTCGGAAAATTATTGGTGCTTGGAGTTGGCTTACCCATCGTTTTTCAAGCATTTATAAATATGGCTGTAGCGGTGGAATTATTTCCTGTTACAGGTCAAACATTACCATTGATAAGCAGCGGTGGAACCTCCATTTGGATGACCTGTTTGGCCATTGGAATTATATTAAGCGTCAGTGTGAAGCGTGAAGAATTAAAGGAGAAGGCAGATATTGAAGATAATCCTTTGGAAATTTTAAGTGAGACTATTTGAATTTAAAGTGCCTTAAGTTATAAGTATTTAGAGTTATAAGTTATAAGTGTCTAAAGTAATAAGTGCCTTAAGTTAAAAGTTAATAGAGAAACATCCAAGAATTCGTGGCAATAGATAAGAAAACATATAAAATAATTCTTTCAGGTGGTGGCACAGGAGGACATATATACCCAGCTATTGCCATAGCGAATGAGTTGAAGTTGCGTTTTCCAGATGCTGAATTTTTATTTGTTGGAGCTCTTGATCGCATGGAAATGGAAAAAGTTCCACAAGCGGGTTACAAAATTGAAGGACTTTGGATTTCCGGTATTCAACGGCAATTGACACTCAAAAATTTAGCCTTTCCATTAAAATTGACTTTGAGTTTGTTAAGAGCGAGAAATATCATCAGAACCTTTCGCCCAGATGTTGCGATAGGTACAGGCGGATTTGCAAGCGGTCCATTATTGAATATGGCAACCTCAAAAGGCATTCCGAGTTTGATACAAGAGCAAAATTCATATCCCGGAATTACCAATAGATTACTGGGAAAGAAAGTTAATAAAATTTGTGTCGCTTATGATGGTTTGGAGCGTTTTTTCCCAAAACAAAAGTTGATAAAAACAGGCAATCCCATCCGTCAAGATTTATTGCAAATAGATAATAAGACCATTGAAGGGAAAGATCTTTTTAAACAAAAACACGGGAAATATACCTTGTTGGTTTTAGGTGGAAGTCTCGGATCTAGGCGAATCAATGAGTTGATTGAGAAAGAGCTGGAATTTTTCCAAACCCAAAATGTACAGGTTATTTGGCAATGCGGAAAGTTGTATTACGATTTGTATAAGAAGTGCAATAACAATGAAGATGTGCAAGTGCATGCATTTATCAATACCATGGACTTCGCTTATGCAGCTGCCGACTTTATCATTTCGAGAGCAGGTGCAAGTTCGGTGTCAGAATTGTGTGTCGTTGGAAAGCCGGTTATTTTTATTCCGTCACCCAATGTTGCCGAAGACCACCAAACTAAGAATGCAATGGCAGTAGTGGGTAAAGAAGCTGCACTATTGATTAAGGAAAGTGATTTGGATATCGATTTTGAAAACCGTTTTTCACAATTGGTCAAATCGCCAGAAAAACAGATGCAGATGAGAAATAATATTAAAAAATTGGCTTTAGTAAATGCAACAAAAGATATTGCCGATGAAGTTGAAAAACTATTGAACAAAAAATAACATTTGAAAAGTAAAATGAACCTTAACCACATACATAATGTTTATCTAATAGGCATCGGAGGCATCGGTATGAGTGCTTTGGCGCGCTATTTTGTAGCGAATGGAAAGCTTGTGGCAGGTTATGATAAAACAAAGACAGACAATACAGAAGCTCTTGAAAATCTTGGTGTTAAAGTTCAATTTGAGGATTCTGTTATTAATATCGATAAACAATTTTTGGATCCTGACACTACATTGGTCATCTACACACCAGCAGTGCCAAAAGATCATAAACAATTGAAGTACTTCACAGGTGATGATTTTGAAGTATTAAAACGCGCCAAAGTGCTCGGAGAAATCACCAAGAGCACCTACTGTTTGGCAGTTGCAGGAACTCATGGAAAAACCACGACAACAAGTATTTTAGGACATCTGTTGTACGAATGTGGAGTGGAAGTTACTGCATTTTTGGGTGGCATCAGTGAAAATTACAATTCCAATTTAATCCTTAACGGTACCAAAGTAACTGTTGTTGAAGCCGATGAATTTGATCGATCATTCCTAACCTTATCACCCGATATGGCATGCATCACCTCCATGGATGCCGATCATTTGGATATTTATGGAGAGGCTGAAGCCCTGAATGAATCGTTTGTGGAATTCTCCAAAAAACTAAAACCAAACGGTAAATTATTCGTGAAAAATGGACTCCCAATTGCGGGAATCAC
>JBGTCT010000077.1:0-4772 GCA_041748695.1 Aquaticitalea sp.
TTTGGATTGCTTTATAAACCGGTCAATCAATATTTTTGTTTCAGAAGACGAGCCATCATCTGCAATGACAATTTCGAAGTTGGGTTCGGTCTGCAATTCATAACTCCACAAAACTTTTTCCAACCATTTAGGCTGGTTATAAGTACTAATAATTACAGAAGCCTTAAATGTGTGCATAACTACAAAAGTAGTATTTTTACCCCATAACTTTGAGCCAATGGTAAAACTTTCTGGTGTTATAATAACGTTTAACGAAGCAAAAAATATTGAAAAATGTTTGCAATCGTTAATGAATGTTGTAGATGAAATAATTGTGGTCGATTCTTTATCAACTGATGACACTGTTGCCATTTGCAATCGTTATAATGCCAAAGTTATCGAGCAACCTTTTTTGGGATATATTGAGCAGAAAAAATTCGCCATGGAGCAGGCAACGCACGATTATATTGTGTCGTTGGATGGTGATGAAGCCTTATCGGAAACACTCCAAAAATCGATAAAGGCATTAAAAAACGATTGGAAACTTAATGGCTATTACTGCAATCGTTTAAATAATTTTTGCGGACAATGGATCAAACATTCCGATTGGTATCCCAACAAAAAATTGCGTGTTTTTGACCGAAGAACGGCCCAATGGAAAGGTATTAATCCTCATGATCGAATCGAATTGAACACAAAACATGATAATGTTGGCCATTTAAAAGGAGATATTTTGCACTGGACCTATCAGTCGTATTCAGAATTTAATTTGAAAACAGAATATTTTTCGACCATTGCCGCAAAGGCTTATTTTAATTTAGGTAAAAAAACCACTTTGTGGAAATTAGTTTTCAATCCGATATGGGCATTTTTTAAAGCTTATATTTTGCGTTTAGGTTTTTTGGATGGTTTCAATGGTTATGTGATTTGTGTGCAAACTGCCAATATCACTTTCTTGAAATATTCCAAGCTCCGCGAATTGAATAAATCCAATCCTGACTAGCGATTCCAGAATTTCAGTTTCTTTTTAAGCCGTTTTTTATTGTGATATCGCTGCTGAAACTCCTTGGTATAGTGCCACATTTTATCAAAAACTTCATTATATGGCTTTTTGTAAAGCCTTGCATATTCGTCGCTCATGACTTCAACCATGGATTGATGTATGGTCAACCGTGAGAAATTTTTCATCCGTGCTTCAAAATCCATAGTTTGAAATTCCATTCGGTTCAAATCAACCAAGAAGAATATATAATCCCCACTATTGAGCTTGATAAGTGTATTTCCTGGTGAATGGTCGAGAAAATTTATTCCTTTTTCATGCAGTTCAAACGTGAATTTTGTGAACGCTCTTAAAATAGCTTCGTAATTGGGAATATTAAAATCGTGGGTCAATTCCCGATAGGTTAAATCGCACTCCAAATGCTCACTGACATAAAAACTTCTTTTAAAAAGGAAAGTAGTTGTAAAGTCATAATAAGCTATGGGCTGTGGTGTCCCAACATCAAGCGATTGCAATCGACAGGCGTATTCAAAGGATCGTTGTGCTTTACTTTTTCTAAAAAAACGATAGGCAATCTGGTTAAATATATTCGGAATTTTAAAGGATTTGATGTTGATGGTCAAGCCGTTTAATTGGAAAAGTTTGATGGTGTTTCTATCAGCTTTGCCAAAAATCACGCCACTAGAATCGAAATTTTCAATGAAAAAAATTAATTTTTGTTCCGAAATAGAATTGTCTCTTGAAATAAAAGAAGCCATTTTAATTATTTAATTTTAGCAACAGTTGCATACTGTAAATTCCTAATATCCATTTGAGTAAATAAAAGCGGAATATTGTAAAGTATTGGCTTAATCGATCTTGTAATATTAATAGGTTCATGGGTGATAATTTTGTATCCAAGATATTCATACATTCTTCTGATACTTTTTCCTGTGAAAAAACGTAGATGTGTTTTGTCCATTATTCCAGATTCATCATATTTCCAATCTTTTCCAAACACAACTTTAGAAAAAGTTCTGAAAAATCTAACATTTGGAATTGAACTGATTATCACACCGTCATTGGCTAATTTTGCTTTTAAAATATCCAAAACCGTATAAGGGTCAGATAAATGTTCTAGCACATCATTGAAATAAATGACATCAAAAAAACCCTCTGGAAGATCAGCAATAAATTGTTCACAAGGACCTATAAAAACTTTGTCCAATACAGTTTTAGCTATTTTAGCCTCATCTTCCATTAATTCGATACCCCAAACTTCTGCCTGATTTCTATCTTTAACGATGGCAGCAAAAGCACCATTTCCACATCCTATATCAATTATTTTCTTTGCATTTTGCGGTAAATACTTTAACATTTCGTGTCTTACGTTGTCATAATATCCGGCTGGTTTGTTTTCGTAATACTTCATGTGTATTTATTGTATGTTTTTAATGATCACAAATGCCTGCCGGCAGGTAGGTGTGATGTCCTATTTAAGTAATTCACTGGGGTATCAATTTTTGGGTATTGATATTTCATATAAAAACCTACTTTTGATATAATTTTATTTGCTACAATATTCTTTAACTCAACTTGACTTTCAAAAATACAAAAAACAACCTAACTTGCTCTCTTATTATAAAACTATAAAGCCATAATTACATTTAAATAGAATAATCAATAAAACAACCAAATCAATGGTTTATTAAATTTTTGAATAGATGAAAAACGAGCCTAAATGTTCATTGGTAACTCCAACATATAATTGGCCTGAAGCATTGGAATTATTATTATTGAGTATTATGAATCAAACCGTTTTTCCTAATGAGGTAATTATTGCAGATGATGGTTCAAAATGTGAAACTAAAGATTTAATAGAATATTATCAAAAGATGTTTCCAATTCCTCTCATTCATATTTGGCATGAAGATAAAAAAAACCGAAAGCCTAGAATTATGAATAAAGCAATTGCCAGAGCAACTTATGAATATATAATTGAAATTGACGGAGACATCATCATGAATAAGCATTTTATCGAAGATCATTTACATTTTGCTCAAAAAGGACTTTACCTATATGGTTCAAGGGTAAATATTGAGAAAGCGTTTTTGTCAAAACTTTTTTCGAAAAAAATAATTCATTTTAACTTTTTTTCTAAAGGAATAAAAAAACGAAGCCGGACTTTGCGGATTCCATTTTTGATGAATTTTTCTCGCATTGTTGATAAAAGATCTTCTAAATTACGAGGTTGCAATATGTCTTTTTGGAAAGAAGATTTCTTAAAAATTAATGGCTTTAATGAAAATCTAGTTGGTTGGGGAATTGACGATTCGGAAATGATTGAACGACTACACAACTACGGAATTAAAGGCAAACGTCTTAAATTTGCGGGTATTGCTTATCATATTTTTCATAAAGAACAGTCTAAAAGTCATATTGAAATTAATCATGAAATTGAGCGTCAGAGTATCGAAAATAAAATAATTTCTATAGAAAAAGGTGTAAATCAATTCCTTTAAAATGTTTGATATTGCTGTCATATTAATCAATTATAATTCGAGTAAATTAAGCATTGATTGTATAAATTCTATTTATGAAAAAACATCGAAAGAATTAAATTTTCAAGTAATTATAACTGATAATTGTTCTGAAAAATCAGATTATGAAAAATTAAAGGCTTTTTGTGAAAAATCAGATTTACCAAATCTGACCTTATTACGAAATCCCATAAATGCTGGATTTGGAGGAGGAAATATGTATGGCTTTAACCAATCTTTAGCCAATTATGTAGCATTTATTAATAATGACACCCTTTTGTTAAATGATTGTCTTTCAATTTTAAAAAATCAATTGGATTACAACCAATCCATTGGAATTGCAGGAGCTCAAGCATACAAAGAAGGAAATAAGTTTTTAATATCCTTAGATCATTTTGCCTCTCCTGCAAGAGAAATTTTAGGCAGAAGTTTTTTAGAATTTATTAATCCAAAAAAGTATCCGAAACGAAAAAAGAAATATACTTCTCCAATTAAAGTGAATTTTATCCCGGGAAGCTTTATGTTTTTAAGAACCGATGATTTTATAAAATCAGGCATGTTTGACACACAAATCTTTCTCTATTATGAAGAAACCGACCTGTGTATTCGGTTACACAAAATAGACAAATTCGCTTATTTAGTGCCTGAAGCAGAATTTCTTCATTATCATGGTGCAAGCACAAAGAAATCATTAGCTATTAAAAAAGAACTCAAAATTTCATTACTCTACATCATGAAAAAACATTACGGAAGTTGGGGTTATTTTTCTGTGAGAACATTTCTATTAATTAAGTATGGGGTTAGTAGCCTCTTTAAATCAAAAAATAGACCTTTGTTTAATTTGATTTGTAGAGGAGCACCAATGCAAGAATCATTGCAGTACGAGCAAAAAAAAAACAACTGAACCATCTCGATTAAAGCATACGATTTATAAAATTCCAATCCCGATAGCTAGAAACAAATCCAAAAAAGGAAAAAGCGTTGCAAGCATAAGTAAATTAAACCTAGAGTGATTAGAGGAGAAAATATAAACAAAATATTAGCACATGCAGATTACCAAAGAAATTCACAGTGCCTTCGAGGTCCTTCAACAAGGCGGACTCATCCTCTACCCAACCGATACGGTTTGGGGTATTGGATGCGATGCAACGAATGCAGAGGCGGTCGAAAAGGTCTATAAATTAAAGCAACGTGTAGATAGTAAGGCTTTGATATGCTTGGTAGCCGACGATCGGATGCTTAAAAAATACATTAAAAAAATCCCAGAAGCCGCG
>JBGTCT010000078.1:0-2155 GCA_041748695.1 Aquaticitalea sp.
TGAAGCAATCTTACCAATTCATCCAAATTATCTGGTGCCACTAACTTTACAGCACCTCTAGGTTCTGGTTTTTCAAACTTTACTGAAGAGGTTTCCTTGGTTGCATTTACTGCCTCCATGACCTTTAAAGGTTTCTGGCGCGCCATCATGATGCCTCTCATATTTGGGATGCGCAAATCGCTTTCTTGTACCAAGCCTTTTTGTCCGCCAATAACTAATGGAAGTGTTGTTGAGACGGTTTCTTTTCCACCATCAATTTCTCTCACGGCCTTCGCATTGTTGCCATCCACTTCTAGACTGATACAATTGGTTACAAAGTTTGCACCTATCAGTTCGGCTAACATTCCTGGAACCATTCCACCATTATAATCAATGGATTCACGACCTGCAATTACCAAATCATAACCACCATCTTTAACGACGTTGGCCAATTGTTTAGCTACGGCATAGCCATCGGTTGCAGGTGTATTGACGCGAATAGCGCCGTCAGCTCCTATGGCCAAGGCCTTACGCAAGGTTGGTTCAGTTTCAGGGCCTCCTACATTTACAACATCGACTGTTGCACCTTGTTTCTCTTTAAACCACATGGCCCGTGTCAATCCAAACTCATCATTTGGGTTTATCACAAACTGAACACCATTGGTATCGAATTTAGTGTTATCATCTGTGAAATTGATTTTTGAAGTCGTATCTGGTACGTGACTTATACATACAAGTATTTTCATTTTATAGAATTTAATTGAATTTTATTAAAAATTGGGGAGAAAGTCGAAATTATATAGAAATATAACTGCTCACTGCCGCTAAAAACTGCCTACTTTATTAAACAGGATACGAAGTTAAATATTTTAGATGACATATTTACTATGCACGCATAATAAATTTAAAATTGAATTTTGTCCAGACATCAAAAAAGGTAGAAATAAAAAAAGCAGATTGACTGATTTATTTTAGTAGAATCAAAAATTAAAAAAAATCTAACCCCCATTAATCATTTTCGTAACGTAGTCTGATATTGTTAGCGTTTCTGTTTCGTTTTTTGGTTCTTTGATATCAGTATGAACATCGTTTAATAATTTTATATTTTCAAATTTTACAACTGTATTGTTCCCAATTTCAATTTGTAAGATTAAACCAGGTAAGCCACTAAAATCCATTGGACCATCGTTTAATGGAATATCCTCGCAGTACCCAGCAGTTATTGTTTGTAAACTACCAACATTCTTCGTTGTTGTTGCTTTCTTGCACAGATAACCGGCAACCGTTTGCGATTCATTAACTAGATTCCATTTATAATCAGGAATCGAATCTTTAATACTTATGTTTTTCTTAATAAGATTCCTGTCAATCTTTTCACTTTCTAATCTATAGATATTAGTGCCGTAATTTTTGTAATGAATAATCTTATTTGAACGTACCAGAATATCGGGCATTTCAGATTTTTTAATTTTCGCTTCTTCAAACTCAAAAAATACAGCACCAATTGTCGTATTTTCATTAGATATTAATTCCTGTTTCGATATTTTGTTGGAGTATAAATAACTAAAATACATTAGCTCCTTGGCTTTTTCGGATAATTGGGTTTCATCGCCAACACCCTGCAACGGAGAGGATTGTAATTATTCCCTTGATTGTTTGGGAATATGTGATGGAAGTAACCAAAAAAAATAAGAATGCAATGTTTTTCATTTTTATGGGTCTTTAAAAAAGGTAAAATCAAATTTCAAATCAGATGTTTCTGCAATAACGAACGTGCTCTCAATTTCGGGGCTTCTTAGAATAATATCAGATTAGCCATTTCACCTGAACCAGCAATTGAAATAGTTTACTTAAATAAAACGGCTATGATTAAAAGTTCTATCTTAATATTTTAGTTTGGCCTTAAACCAAATGAATTAATTTATAATGACATAAACTAATTTCTTACGGAATAGTTTTGTTTTGAGATCATTATTATCTATAAACATTAATTTATCCTTTGTGCATGAGCTTTATGATATTTATATCTTTTATACTTACTTTTGCTGTTCCTTTTAAATTTGTACAATGAAGACAATTCAATTTAGAGAAGCCATCTGTGAAGCCATGAGTGAAGAAATGCGTCGCGATGAAAGCATTTACCTTATGGGTGAAGAGGTTGCCGAATATAATGGAG
>JBGTCT010000079.1:0-1572 GCA_041748695.1 Aquaticitalea sp.
ATTTATGATGCAAGTACTTATATGTACGATGCTGTTTTCGGGAATATCTTATTCTCAAGAAACAAAAACCAGCCCTGAATTACAAAAACCAACAATCATGAAAACTTATGTAATTGAGCGCAACATCCCAAATGCTGGGCAATTAACAAGTGATGAGCTTAAAGGAATCTCTCAAACATCATGCAGTGTTATTGATGAAATGGGACCAAAAATTGAATGGTTGCATAGCTATGTCACCGAGAACAAAGTGTATTGCGTTTATAAAGCAGAAAGCAAGGATGCAATTACAGAGCATGGTAATAAAGGCGGATTTCCCGTAAATTCCATTAGCGAAATAACTACCATGATAAGTCCCAAGACGGCGAAGGAATAATCATACTTCTTAATTAGTCATGGAAGTCAGTAAATATTCCCACAGTATTTTTTCCATGATGCATCACAATCATCACAATCCCTGAAGTAATTAATAGCAGATAATTGACCGCAAGTAACTATATGTTTAATTAAATACTTTTTATTATGAAAAAATTTGAACTTTTTGGATCCTTATCCAAGCCACGCCAAATTATGATAGTCTTTGCCGTACTTTGTCTCGGTTTTGGCAGTCTATTGAATTCTTGTTCCAATGAAGAACTTGAAACGAACCAAGATGAAAATCTTAAAAACGCAGATAATGAAGCCGCAAGGTTATCTGATTTGACTGCTGAATTATTCCGCTTAAAACAAAAGACGAGAAGATTTGAAAATTTCAATGTCTCTCAAGCTCAAGGTTACGATACCCAGGTTACAGAATACAGAACACAAATGGGAATCCATTTCGCAAATTTTTCTTTACTCGATGACACCTTTGATTTAGATCATCCCGAAGTTTTGCTTTATGTTCCAGATGAAAATGGCGTGATGCAATTTGTAGCAGTTGAGTATGCTGTACCAATTGCTGATTTGAATGCGCCACCTCCACCTCCAGAGGGATTTACAGGCATTAGCGATGTTTGGGAAATAAATACTGAATTTTCGTTGTGGGTCTTACATGTTTGGATCAAACTGGAAAATCCAGATGGCATATTTGCCGCACGAAATCCGACACTTCCTTAAACATTATGTTGTAATTTAGCGTCAAACATTTAACTGTTGAACGCCAATAAAAAAAAATGGACAAACTTGATAAAAACCGAAGCCAAACGCCTCGGTTTTTTGTCTTGTGGTATCAGCAAGGCCCAATTTCTAGAAGAAGAGGCGCCACGATTGGAATCATGGCTCAACAAAAATATGCAAGGCGAAATGCGTTATATGGAAAACCATTTTGACAAACGCCTCGATCCTACAAAACTGGTAGAAGGTTCCAAATCTGTGATTTCGTTATTACTAAATTATTTTCCACAAGAAACCCAACATCAAGATACTTTTAGGATCTCAAAGTATGCCTACGGAACCGATTATCATTTTGTGATTAAAGACAAATTAAAACAGCTTCTAAATTTTATCCAAGAAGACATTGGCGAAGTTCATGGACGTGCTTTTGTCGATTCTGCACCAGTGCTCGATAAAGCTTGGGCTGCAAAATCGGGCTTG
>JBGTCT010000080.1:0-17034 GCA_041748695.1 Aquaticitalea sp.
ACTGTAATTTCCATAACCGAACCATTCGGTAGAATCGGTAGGGACGTGTTTACTCCACATGACTTTGGTAGGTGTGTATATTTTCACTTGTCTGTATCCTTCATCGGTCTCAAACGAATCAACTACCTTATTATCTATGTAATTGTAAAAGCCGACCAACTCCCATGCACCCTCCAAGGTAACAGGTTGTTCTTTGGACATTGATTTTGACGTATCAGTATTTTTATTAGCATCAGAGTTGCAGGAAAAAACAATAATGGAAATAAGTGAGATGAGTAGAGGTTTCATGGGAACGAGTTTAGTTTATTGATTTGAATAGCTCTAATTTACAAAAAAAAAGTGAGAAAACTTTTTCTAATCTTGTCTTATCAATACCATTCAAAATACAAACCGGAAGCAATTACCGCTATTACTAAAAGCACTAACACTATAACCACAAAAGTGGAGGTAAAGATTGTTTTTGAGTCTTTTTGAAGGATGAAATCCTCTGTTTTTTCGTTTTCTTCTTTAATAATTGGCATATGTCTAAATGTTTTAGTTGATTATTTTTTAATATAAACTATCTTCCGATTGATAAATTCATGGATCCCTTCTATTGAAAGCTCTCGCCCATAGCCCGAAGCTTTGGTTCCCCCAAAAGGAAGGCGTGCATCCGATTTAACAAGGTCATTGATGAAAAAGGCACCATCTTCTATGTCATCAATGTAGCCTTGAACACTTTCGATATTGCTTGTAAAAACCATAGTACCCAGTCCAAATCGAGTATTGCAAGCCAATTCAAAAGCTTCTTTTGTGTCTTTGGCTTTAATAAGTGCAACTAGTGGACCAAAAGTTTCCTCATCAAATACAGGCATCCCTGGTGTTACGTTGTCCAAAATAGTTGGCTCATAATACGCATTGTCTTGTGTATTGCCAATGATTAATATAGCTCCTTTTTTTAAGGAATCCTCTACCTGTTTTTTTAAAGTATCTGCTATATCTTTTCGCGCTAAAGTACTGATAGTTGTTGATTCTTTCAATGGGTTTCCATAATTCAATGATTTGGTCTTTTGTTTGAATCGCTGTAGGAAATCATCATAAATTTTTTGGGTCACAATAAAGCGTTTTGCAGCAATACAACTTTGACCTGAATTTTGCATTCGAGCATTGAAGATGATTTCGAAATCCCTATCAAGATTGGCATCGTCCAATACAATGCAAGCGTTGTTTCCACCGAGTTCAAGGACACATTTTTTTAAATTCTTTCCAGCTATAGCGGCTATAGTTCGCCCAGCCGTTTCACTTCCTGTTAAGGACACTGCTTTAACGATGTCATTCTCAATAATTTTTTCGACTTGATCATGATCGGCTAAAATTGTTTTAAAACATCCCTTCGGATAACCTGCTTTTTCAAACAATTCCTCAATTAATAATGCACATCCAGTGACGTTGGCTGCATGTTTTAAAATCACAGTATTACCAGCAGTTAGGGTGGGAATGGCGAAGCGAATGGCTTGCCAAAACGGGTAATTCCATGGCATAATCCCTAGAATACAGCCTAATGGATCATAACTTATATAGCTCTCGTGTGCGTCGGTATCTATAAGATCGTCAGCTAGAAAATCTTCGGCGTTGCTGGCATAAAAGCTACACAGAGTGGCGCATTTTTCAATTTCTGCAAGACTCTGAACAATCGGCTTGCCCATTTCAAGCGTTATTTGTTTGGCGTACGTTTGCTTATCGTCCTCAAAAATCTGAACCAAATTTTGCAATAATCGGCAACGTGCCTTAATGGAGGTGCTTTTCCACCGATGGTAGCCTTCTTCAGCTATGGATAATATGGCATTGATTTCAGTTGGCGAATGCAGTTGATATTCCTTGAGCGTCTTATTGGTAAATGGATTTGTGGTTTTTATCTTTTTAGGCATCTGATACTATTTTGAAATGTTAAATTCTTTGTAAAACCCTTTGTTGTTCGGACTTTAGATGTTAAATTTACGATAAGTGTCTACAATAAATTACTTCAATAGACATAATTGTTAACTGATACTAAAGATATCCAAAGCAGTCAAATATTTTATCTATTGCGATATGGGTTAACGATTAATGGAAGTAAATTTGAATTCTAATATATTAAATCAAACAGTTTAACTTAAAATTAAATAAAAATGGGAAATAACAGTAGTAATACGCTTATCGGAATTTTAGCAGGAACAGCAATTGGAGCAACTTTAGGAATTTTATTCGCTCCAGATAAAGGTGTAAATACAAGACATCGTATTGCTGAAGAAACTATAGCAGCTAAAGATAGATTGGCCACTGGAGCCATACATCTTAAAGATAGAGTTGTGGAAACAGTTGTTGCAAAAAAAGGAACTTTAGAAGAGCAAATGGAGCATATCGTATCTGATGTTAGTTATAAAACAGAGGATGTCATTACAACTCTTGAGAATAAGCTAGCTCAATTGAAAGAGAACAACAAAAAGTTCCAAAAAACTACAATATAACGTAATAACTTATGTCAGGAATATTCGAATCTATAAATAACACATCGGACAAAGCAGTAGACATCGGGGAGAAGTATTTAAAAGACTCTCATGATTACTATAAATTAAAGATCTTTCAGCAGCTTACTATTTCCATTAGTTTGGTTGCGAAAGCTTTGATTATTGGAGGATTGTTATTTATAGGTTTGATTTTTTTAGCTGTTGCCGCTGCCCTTGAAATTGGACATCAACTTGGTAATGCCGCCTTGGGCTATTTAACAGTTGCCGCTATATTCTTTATTGTCGGCATTATTATTTATATGTCTAGAGGCATTATAAACAAGAAAATAATTGAAACACTATCGCTCAAATTTTTTAATGCTTAATTATGAAGACATACAACTCATTTGAAGAAATTGACTACGATCTGGAGCGACTCAAACTTGAACGTCAAATAGGTTTTGAAAAATTAAAAGTTGTCAAAGGTGAATTTGCCGAAAACTTAAGACCTATGAAGTGGGTCAATTCGTTTTTAAGCGTAGCCGGAAAATATGGCATCTTTGTGTTATTAAAAAAACTTTTCCGTTAAAAGAAATTTCATCAATTCTCCTCATCAACAGTAGTAACAATCTGGCTTTTATATTCATGCGGTGTAATCGCATATTTTTCCTTAAAAATTTTGGAAAAATAACTTCTGCTCGTAAATCCAATTGTATACACAATCTGCGAAATATTTAAATCACAATTATTCATTAGGTCGCGAGCAGCTTCAAGGCGAACATGACGAATGTATTCTGTAACAGTTCGTAAATAAAGAAACTTAAAGCCATCTTGCAATTTAGCTTGCGAAAGACCTGAATCTTTTGATAATTGTTCCAAAGAATAATTAACGGATGGATCTTCCATTATTTTATTTGCATAGCGTTTGATGATTTTTAATTCATCTTTTAGTAACGTGTTTGGGACAATGTCAGTTTTGAAATATTTATCGTGTCTGGAAATATGCATGGACAACAATTGATACACTTCGCCTTCCATTTGAAGAATTCTTGTGATTCCTTTACTATTTATGTAACGTAATGCTTTAACATGATCTTCCATTTTTAGGTGGATTGGACTAAAATAGGCAAATTGTTTATCGTTTCTGGTATCTTTAAAAACTTCGTGTAGCTTATCATTGAGCAGTGCCACATTATTATTTCGTTTTTTTAGGAACTCTTTCCTTTCGATATAAATGTAATTGATTTCTAAATGCTTGCCTTTAGGAAAAAGAGTATGATGTTCGACCTTTTTTCTGGAAGTCAAAATAGCAGAATGAAATTCGCTGATGACATTAAATTCTTCCTCATAGCTGAACCTGTGGTGCAGAAAACCTTTAGAACAATAGATAAAATTTATAGGATTAAATTTTGTTGTATCCTCTATATATAATATATCTTCAAAATAGATTAAGTTGTGCTCGATTAAGCTTACGCCCCAATCAAAAGTTATAAATTTTATACAGCCTTTGGCAAATTTGTTATCAATATTGAGCACATATTCACCAAAGCGCTCTGTTATTTTGCCACCAATATGTTTTTGGATTTGTCTAACTGTTTCTTCTGTATTTTGAGCGTTTAATTTAATTTCTTTCATACAAATATTTAAAAATTGGGTGATTAATTGTCTTAAATCCGTTTGATTCAGAGAGGCCTTTAAAAAAATTAATAAATCTACACTTTAGCAGAACTAATGGTTTTACCAAAGATACAACTAAATCAATATAGTAATTACGGTTGAAAATAAATTTTAGGTCAAACCTAATTGGTTTTTTTTTAAAATCAAAAATCGATTCTCATTTCAGTCAAAAATTATTTGGATAAAGAGCGTCACATTATTTTAATAAAACTAATTTTGATTTATACAAAAGGAGTAGTTGGTTACTCCAATACACTGGTTGGTTAGTTAGTAAGAAAGATCTCAACACACTTCAAAGTTGGGGTCTTTTTTTTTAGGTGTTACATTCTTTCAGCAAAATCCTTTTGACCAAAACCTGGCAGGAGTCTTTCGGAAAGTGAACATTAAGTTAAATTAGCACGAGAAAATTATATGGGTCAATTTTGGTTCTTTTTGGAGTATTCGCGGTAAGCAATTAGACCTAAATTTATTGAAATGATTTATATCAAATCAAAAACTCAGTATGAATAATTTAAAATAAAAAACTATGAGTCAATACGAAGAAACAGTTGGAAACAGATTAAATGAATTACTTGAAAAAAATTTCGACGCCGAAGAAGGATTTAAAAAAGCATCAGAGAACGCAAAGCACGCAGGACTTAAGGCTTATTTTAATAAAAAATCTCAAGAGCGTCTGAATTTTGGAAATCAATTAAAATCTGAAATCAAAAATTTTGGACAAGAGCCAGAAACAGCGGGCAGTGCGGCTGGAGCAGCGCATCGCACTTGGATGGAAGTTAAAACTTGGTTTTCGGCTGATAATGACGAATCAATGTTAGAAGAAGCAATCCGTGGAGAAAAAGCCGCATTGAATGAATACCAAGAGGTGTTACAAGAAACAACTTTGCCTGCAACGACAAAGGATCTTTTGAAGTCTCAAAAATCAACAATTGAGCAAGGTCTTTCAAATATTGAAAGATTGGAAGATTTAAAATAGAAAAGTAACTACTTAATTTAAGAGAAAGGGTGTCATAAATTTTTGACATCCTTTTTTCGTTTTTAGTTCTAAAGAAATCTTACTCCAAAAACTGATTGGGTCATCAATTTCATCATTAAAGACAACGGCATGATGATTTTAGTACGAAATTAGTTTCAAATATGTATATGTTTTACAAACTTTCGAATACTGCAAACATTGAAGATATTGAGACTGAATTTAAGGCTAAATTCGAGTTTCCAAATCTATATAAACCGTCCACCGTAATCAATGGATTGGATGAATCCATACTGCCCATAATTACAACAGCGAATCCCAATCAAATAAATTACGGTATTTGGGGAATGTTGCCGCAATCTCTAGATGAAAATTGGAAAGTGTTTCAAAACTTCACCAACACCCTAAATATCAACGTTGATCACCTCGATAATGATGATTCTTTATATACCGAAGCCTTGGAATGCAGAAGATGCATTGTAATAGTAACAGGATTTTTTACCTCGGCATTGTATAATGGTAAAATGTATCCGCACCATGTATACCTTTCTGATCATCAGCCATTTGGTATTGCAGGTGTATATAACCAGTTGAATGATGGATTTATTACTTGTTCAATTCTAATTAAAAAATCGTACAATGATTTAGGCAATATCCCAAATGCTCTTCATTACAAACCGCTTATTTTTGATGCTAAAGACAGAATACATTGGCTAAATCAGAAATTTTCATACACTAATCTGAATGATTTAATTCAATCGCCTCAAATCTTAAAATACCATTCGCATCCCGTTTCTAAAGAGTTTTATGACAATGATATTCTGTATGATAAAATTATCAGAACCAAGGCCTTCAATGAGTTTTTAACCCTATCTTAACACTTACGGTATTTGAGTTAACTTACTTTTTGATACAGTTAAAACATAGTAAGTTAAATTCACTACCTTTATATCGAGATTTAGACATTCCTAAATCCTGAAACAAGACATTAACTAAAAAAAAAATTATTATGTTAAGATGGACTATTACCTTTATTATTATAGCAGTGATTGCCGCTATTTTAGGTTTTGGCGGAATAGCTGGAGCAGCAGCAGGAATTGCTAAAATTATCTTTTTTATTTTTATCGTATTATTTATTCTATCTTTATTGAAAGGTGGATTAAAAAGATAACATTTTTAACTATTAAATTTAAAAACCAATATTATGAGAAAAATCATGTTAACAGTAGCTGTTCTTTTTACCATGGGTACAGCATTGACAACTTTCACAAGTTGTAGGGATACAAAATCCACAGGCGATAAAATTGAAGATGCAGCTGATGATGTTGGCGATGCTGTTGAAGACGCTGTAGATTAATATAAATTAAACTACTTATAAATAAAAAGGCTTGTTTTT
This sequence comes from Aquaticitalea sp., assembly GCA_041748695.1. GTDB lineage: Bacteria > Bacteroidota > Bacteroidia > Flavobacteriales > Flavobacteriaceae > JBPOFM01. The sequence goes on from JBGTCT010000080.1 coordinate 6,512, forward strand.
CTTTAAACAAGCCTTTTTACTTTACTAAACATGTTGTTTCTCATCCAATCCTTTGCTATCTGGTTCTATATATTTGACAAAATCAGCAGGGCTTTTTAGTTGCACATATTTCTGGCCAATGATTGCTACTGGATACGTAAGGACAATAGGCATTTTGTCTAAAATTTTTAACCAATCTTCTTCTTCTAAATTAGTATTTACATCATAGTTTTGCGAAAAATCCGGATGCTCCTTGTTGATTAATTCATCCACGCTAATTCCAAGATGGCGAGCTAATTCTATCCATTGGGTTCCCGTAACTTTGGTTTGTGATATATCTATACCCAAGATTTTTTTGTCTGTAGACTGAATGTAAGCGTATGTTTGCTTTCCTAAAGAATTTTCAGAATGATAGTATAATTTTATTTCGTTGTCATTTGTTGATATCACACCCATTAGAGATTTTGATTAATGTTTATTTTCTTATATTAAAATTTATAACTATATGATTATTATATATTTGAATCAATAAAATTGATTAAAATCAGTTAAAAATTATGTCTCTAAAGATATTAAAAAAGTTCGAATTGACATTATAATAACCAATTCTTACATAAGAACTTTTGATAATAAATCAGGAAGTATTGTCTCAAAAATTCTACTTTTGTAATCAGAAATTTTATAAGATTATGTCAGATACAATAGAAAAAATAAAATGTTTGATTATAGGTTCAGGACCAGCGGGTTATACGGCTGCGATCTATGCGGCTAGGGCCAATATGTTTCCTGTATTATATCAAGGGTCACAACCTGGAGGTCAGTTGACAACAACCAATGAGGTTGAAAATTTTCCAGGCTATCCTGATGGTATCACAGGCCCGGAAATGATGATAGAATTACAAAAACAGGCCGAACGGTTCGGTACCGATGTTAGAGATGGTTGGGTAACCAAAGTTGATTTTTCAAACGAAGTCCATAAGATTTGGGTTAATGAAACCAAAGAAATCCATTGTGATACAGTAATCATTGCAACTGGTGCTTCCGCAAAATATTTAGGGCTTCCATCAGAGCAAAAATACCTCAAATTAGGTGGAGGTGTATCAGCCTGTGCTATTTGTGACGGCTTTTTCTATCGCAATCAAGATGTCGTTATTGTTGGAGCTGGAGACTCCGCATGTGAAGAAGCTCATTACTTATCAAAGTTATGTAGAAAAGTTACTATGTTAGTAAGACGGGAAGAATTTAGAGCCTCGCAAATTATGCAGGCAAGAGTTAAAAACACCAAAAACATTGAGATCCTTTACAATACAGATACAGAAGAAGTGTTAGGTGATGGTCAGGTTGTAACAGGTGTGAGGGTGAAAAATAATGTGTCGGGAGATGTACATGAGATTCCTGCCACCGGCTTTTTTGTAGCCATTGGACATAAACCAAATACAGATATTTTTAAGGAATATCTAAAGCTAGACCCAACAGGTTATATCATCAATACACCAGGAACTGCCAAGACTGATGTTGAGGGTGTTTTTGTTTGTGGAGATGCTGCAGACCATGTGTACAGGCAGGCAGTAACAGCTGCTGGTACTGGTTGTATGGCTGCTTTGGATGCCGAACGATATCTGGCAGCAAAGGATGTCAACTTTGAATTTAGCACACCACAGTACTAGATAAAAATATAAGCTACCTGAAAGCCCTGCATTTGCAGGGCTTTCTTGTTTTTATACAATTCAAAATACCCAAAAAAAGGTGAACATGACATATATCATATTTTAAACATTGTAGCTATTAGACCTTTGTAACGTAAAATAAAACAAACGTTATGAACACTAAAAAAAATATTGCCAAAATTACATTGAGTTTATTGTTTGCCTTTGTGTTTTCAAATAGCACAATGTTAGCCCAGCAATATAATTTAAACAACTCAGCTTCAGAGTTGATAATTTCCGGTACTTCAAGTCTTCATGACTGGGATATCAAAGCTGAACAACAAAAAGGGCAGATAGTTTTAGATCTTTCCAATTTGGTTCAAATTCAGAAACTAAAGTTTGAAGTTTTTGCGGAAAGCCTCAAAAGCGGAAAAGGTGCCATGGACAAAAACACCTACAAAGCTTTAAAAGCAAAAGAATTCAAATATATCATTTTTGACTTGGTAGATGTAAAAGAGGTTTCCGATTTAGGGAATGGAAATTATAAGGTAAAATCCACTGGAAAGCTCACAGTTAGCGGAGTAACTAAAACCATTAGTCTGGACTTTAATCTACACACATCATTAGGAAAGGTAATTATTAAAGGCGCAAAAGCCATAAAAATGACCGATTTCAAAATCGATCCACCAAAAGCGCTGCTGGGAACCATTACAACAGGAGACGATATTACCATTAAATATAACATCACTTTAAATCAATAAATTAACCAGAAACAAATAAAATCACACTAATGGAAAAATTACTTAAAAATTCAGCGATAGCATTATTACTGCTTGTAGGAGTTAGTATGAGTGCTCAAAAAAACAACAGAAGTCTCGATAATTATAGAGAGCCAGACAAAGCAGGAATCAATGTCTTTGAAGCTCCTAAAGACACAATTTCAACTTTTGACAACGTTAAGGTCAGAATTGGAGGTTCATCAACACTACAGTATCAAGCATTAGATCATAGCAATTCTAACACTACTGTTATTGTAGATGGTGTAACAACAAATCCTTATAAATTAAAAGAAATAGGGTACAATTTTAACCTAGCAACTGCTAATTTAGATTTGGATGTAGCACTTTACGATGGCGTTAGAATGCACTTACGTACCTATCTATCTTCTCGTCACCATCCAGAACCTTATGTAAAAGGTGGATATTTTCAAATTGATAAACTAGACTTTATCAAAGAAGGGTTTCTGGAAGGATTCATGAAATATGCAACCATTAAAATTGGGCATATGGAGAACAACTATGGTGATGCACATTTTAGAAGAAGTGACAATGCACAAGCTATTTTTAATCCATTTGTTGGGAATCTTATAATGGATGCTTTTACAACAGAGGTAGGAGCAGAATTATACCTGCAAAAAAATGGATTCATTGGTATGATAGGAATGGCTAATGGTAAATTGAATCAATCCATCTACAAATCTGCTGATGGTACTACAGGTGGAGCTTCACTTCTTGCAAAACTGGGATATGACAAACAGATTAATGAAGACTTTAGATTCCGTTTAACAGGGTCAATTTACAACACTGGATATGTTCCTAATTCATATTTGTATAATGCAGATAGAGCGGGATCACGATATTATGGTGTCATGATTCCAGCGACCGCTACATCTGATGATTTTAGATCAGGTAGATACAATCCTAACTTAAGAAACCAGATCACTGCCATCATGATCAACCCATTCATTAAATACAAAGGGCTTGAGTTCTTTGGAACTATTGAAACAGCCAATGGGAAAGGAAATGCTGAACCAGAAGAAAGAAAAGTAAACCAATTTGCAGGTGAACTCATCTACCGATTTGGAAATACCGAAAACTTCTACATCGGAAGTCGCTACAACAAAGTTGATTCTGAAGATATAAGCGGAGTTGATATTGAGATATCAAGATTTCAGGTCGCTGGTGGCTGGTTTATGACTAGAAATATTCTATTGAAAGTTGAATACGTCAAACAAAAATATGATGGTTTCAATGCCGCTAGCAACTTTGCAGAAGGAAAGTTTGATGGTCTAATGGCAGAAGCTGTAATAAGTTTTTAAACTAATTGAGTTAGTCTATTTGCCTGAACAAGCCCATACCATTTAATACCTGATTAAATGGATTGGGGTTTGTTTTTTAAAAATATGAACAAATTATTTTAATCGATTATATCATGAAAAAGCTCATATACATCGCACCAATTCTCATGTTGGTTTCCTTCACCTCGATTCATGTATTGAAGAACAGTAAATCGGTTCTCATTGCACCAGAAAGTAAATTGTATATCACTGGCAGCTCTAATGTGAATAAATTTAAATGTGAGTTCAATATCAAAACACTGAACGCACCAATATCAGTGATCTATTCTGAACAACAGGATGTTATTCATTTTGAGAATACAACTTTAACATTAGAAAATTCATGTTTTGATTGCGGCGGAAATGCTATAAACAAGGATTTCTACCGTTTATTAAAATCAGAAGAGTATCCGCACATTTTCTTGAGGTTAAAACAGATCAAGAAGACACACCAGGATAAAAATGGGATCGAAGCAACAGTCGAAATCGAAATAGCAGGAATTTCAAAATCATATCTAATGGAAGCACAATTTGTTAATAATCATGATTTAATCATAAGTGGGCAACTTAAATTAGACATCAGCGATTTTGACCTAAAGCCGCCTAAAAAAATTTTTGGTCTTATCATAATTTCTGAAGACATAGAAATCAGTTTTAAGCTTGTCGTTGAAGACTGCTAATAAAAATGAAGCCCTGCAATTTGCAGGGCTTTGTCTTTCTATAAACTTTCTGGAAGGGTATAATTCCTTCCTTTGTTCTGCTCTTTAAGATAGACCATCAATGGTTCAAAATAATCGAGCATAGGTTTGGCGCTCATTCCACTTCCGACGTTTGCTTTCAATAAATCTCTCCAATCATTGTTAGCACCGGTTTTTAACATGCCTTTTAAAAATGAACCAACTTCCTTATTTCCAAAATAATTGGTCGCATGTGGATCTTGTTTTAAAATATTTTTGGAAATATGATCGTGGATTTGGAATAACAGGATATAGGAGATGGCATAATCATAATATTGTGCCGCATCGTTATTTATGTGTGTTTTTGAGGCAGCATCATTAAATTCTTCACCGCGATCGGTTGGAGGTACCATGCCTTGGTATTTTTTGGATAGTTCCCACCACTTTTGGTTGAATTGGTCTTTAGGTAAGTTTTCGGCGTACAAGGCATTTTCAAATTCTGTCATGACGCCTGCAGAGAATGGTAAAAAAACAATATAGTTTAGCGCTTCTTTCAATAAATTTTGAGTTTCATCTATTTTCGTATCCCCATCGACCAATCCTCTTGATGCTAGAAATGGTTTTTGCATAGCTGCGAGGCCCAATAAACTTCCAATTGCTTCATGAAAACCTCTATTGGCACCACCTCTTAATAAAGGAGGAACTTGTTGATTGGTGTAGGCCTGGAAATAGTAAATATGTCCTAATTCATGATGAACGGTTTCATAATAATCGGCATTTGCTTCGACACTCATGAGGCAGCGCAAATCATTTTCAAGGTTCATGTGCCAAGCCGATGCATGGTTGTTCTTTTTATAGCTAGCATCTTCCGGCAAAGGAAATAGACTCGATTTTTCATAAAAGCTGGCTGGCAATGCATCAAAGCCAATACTTTTAAAGAAGTTTTCACCTTCCTTTACGATCCATTCTGGTTCTTTGTCCTTTAAGGCAGCATCAATATCCAAACCTTCCACAGAGACCAATGAGCTCCAATCTTGTCCCCAACGATTTGGTAACCAATGCGCCGGGATAAAATCTGGTACCGCTTTGGCTTGATATTTTTTGGCAAGTTCATATCGAGCCCATGTGTGCAATTCCCTGTAAAGAGGCCAAACTTCTTTGACCATCTTGTTCATTTCGTCACGCATTTCTTGGCGGTTCATTCCATAATCGGATACTTGGTACGAAAAGTAATCGTCATAACCCAACGCTCCGACAGTTTGATTACGTAGGTTTCTTAAATTTTCAAGGCCATTTTTTAAGCTTTTCCCTACTTCTTTAGAGGATTCCCAATTTTTTAAACGTTCCTTTTCGATGTTTGATGTTCTTAAAACTTCATCAATAGCTCCTGTTGAAATGGATTTGCCATTAACTTTAAAATCATATCCAAATAGCATTTCATTTTGGGCATTTTCAGCCGCAATCCGCTGTTTAACCAAATCGGAAACGGTCTCTGGATTATTGGCGGCTGTATATAAAATTGTATTAAATTGGCGTACTTGTACAATGTCTAACTTGTCTTTATCTTCAAGAAATTTCTTTGTTTTTTCTATGACATCAATACTTCCTGTGAATTGTGCAAAAGCTTCATTAGCTTTTTGAACCTTATGTGCATTAGTTGTATCTCCTGTAACAATGTGTGTATTTGCATCCCATTCGGCAAGGGAAGAATCATAATAAAGCTTAAGGTAGGTTGCAGTATAGTCATCCAAAAATGTCTGTGCTTCTGCTTTAAGGGCATTGTTGTTGTCTGCTTTTTTCGGATCTTCCTTGCATGCCAAAAAGGACATCAGAACAAGAAATAATGCGTAAGTTTTTTTCATTTGAATACGTTTGATTAATGACTTTGGTCAGGCTTAATTGATACTACTTGTTGGAAATGGTTAAGGAATTTTTACGAAAATTATATATGAGTTGTTAAAACACGGTTAAAAATTTAGACAAAGGATTGACGAAGATAAAATTAAAGGTAAGAATATTTTTCTGTTACTTTTCTTTCTTCTGAAGTTTCGCTGAGCCTTCAAATTTGTTTAAAATGATTTTAGGAGATCCATATACATAAACTTCACTACCACCTGACGCTTCTAAATTTAAGGCCGTATTTACCCTTACAGTAGCACTGCTATTGCCTTCAACGATTAAATCACAGATGTTTGAAGTAAGTTCCTTTCCATTATAGCTTGAAGACAAATCGGTTCTTAAAGTTAATGTTTCTGTGCTGCCTTCAAAATTAGCACTCGCTTTTTGGTACACATCCATTTTTATGTTCTTTGAATTGAGCAAGGCCTCAACTTTGGAATTATCAGTAATGACGATTGAAGACGTGTTGGCATTTACATTAAGTTTTGACCTTGCTTTACCAGAACTTTCATAAACAAAATTATCAGTTCTAATATTGAGATACGCCTTTGAGGACCCCAAAGTTTTTAGGTTGGTGTTTGTTAATTCTAAAGAGGTTAGGGATCTAATTTCGCCGTCCTCCAGAGTTTCGATGCTTTCCAAGCCATTGGTATAATTGACTTTTATGTTCATCTTTTTACTGGATGTGATGCGTTTAAGGGTTTTAAAAGTGAGAACACCGTTATTGACGGCAAAGTCGATATATTGGTGCAGATTCTCGTCGGTTTCTATTTCTACTGATGGTTTGCTGTTGTAAATGATTTCAACCGAAAAGTCTTCGCCAACAATGATCTTTGTAAAAGGTTCGATGTCTGTTTGCTTAATTGTGACATTTCTGTCCCCCTTAATTTTTTCCTCATCTTGAGCAGATGCGAAGGAAATACAACCAAAAACCATTAAAAACGCAAAAATGATTTTATTCATTTTATAAATTTAAAATATTACTAACAAATATAAACAAAAACCATCCCAAACTTTAATTAGTGTTTGAAATGGCTTTGAAACAAATTGGTTGGTTAGTAGTTTTTACTAATTTTATTTACTTACATACCTGAAACACCTTTAGTTTTTTCAATTTTTTCTGGTGTGCCGATGTATGACACTTCGCCTCCACTTAATGCTTTTGCAACCAGCACTTTTAATGTTTTTACGGTAATATCTGCACCGCTTGAAGCACTGACATGAGCACTGTTGGATGTCAAATCTCCAGCATGTATATTGCTTCCGCTTGACGCTTGTGCTTTAAAACTAACTGTGGATCCCGATAATTTTAGGTCGCTTCCACTAGCCGATTCGCAATCGATAGAGTTTGTGCTCACGTCTAACGTCATGTCACTTCCGCTGCTTGTTTCAAGTTTTAATGATTCTACAGTAATTTTATTGGTTGCATAAACATCACTCCCACTGGCTGCAGATATTTTTGAAAGGGTTCTAAAACTGACCATCACTTTTTGTGACTGGGAAGAACTGATATTTTCATTAGTATAAATTTTCAATGTATTGCCTATCACCTCTGTTTTAATGATATCATGCAAATTTTCATCTGCTTGCACCGAAATTCTATCCGTGTCGCCTTGTGTCAAGAAAACATCAAGGCCATTGCTCACCTCGATTTGATCATAATTGCCATTGATGGTTCTTTCTATGGTTTGTACATTTCCATTGCCTTTGGTACCAATATTAAAGTTGAAATTGCAAGAGGTCATAAATACCCCTAAAATTGAGGTGATTAGCACTTTGATTAGTGTTGTCATGTTGATTTTTTTTTATTGATTGATTTAGTTTTGATGATCGTAACTGTAAATTCGTTTAATTTTCCATTGATTGTTTTCTAAAATCCATAGGTGGGAAAATTTTGCGACACTACCTGCTTTTTCTTCTCCGTTAAATTTTTCAAAGAAACGATGTGAACCATTCTGAATAGCTGCATATAGTTTTCCATTATTATAAAGTGGAAAGATTTGTAAACTATTTTTTACTAGTTCTCGTCTTGACTTATAAGGCGTATCTTTTTGGCAGATTCCTTGAGTCATAACTTTTATAAATGCTTCTTTTGTGTTTAGCACTCCTGACTTGTCATGGTAGAATTCAAGATCATCGGTTGTAAAATTCTTAAATTGATCTAAATCACATCTGTTGAAGCCAATGTTAAAAAGTAAGCTGTCATTCTCCTTTAGGGTTGAAAACAATTCAGAGTCTTGCGAAATCTGTGCATTCAATGGGTTTATGAGTCCCAAGGAACACATAGAGATCAGAAGAATTGAATATTTAAACTGTGTCATTTTTTGATTGATTTTTAATAGTTATTCAAATCTCCATTAAATTGTTACTGATTCATAACATAGATATCTGAACTGTTGATTTATAGTGATGAATTGTCAATTATCATCGGATGTGATTTCGATGCCATTGGTGCCGATTTTCACCTTTACGGATTCACTTTTAGATTTTATACCATCTTTATTGATATCTATGGAATTGCTATCGTTTTTAATACGCAAACCATTTTCATCAAGTTTAATTTCAGAATTTTCTTGATTTAAATCCACCTTCATCTTAAAACTGTCTTCAGGACAATCCAAACATTCAATGTCATTGTTTATTATCTTAAGATAATGCCCTACCATATCATTATTTGAGATAAAACTGTTATGGTAATTTCTGTGGAATGAATTCGTGTTTTCATCTACATATATTACAGTTCCTTCAGGAACATATAAAGTAACTTCTATCTCTTGATCACGAAACTTATTCTCAAAAGCTGTGGTCAAAAAACCATCCAATTCCAATTTATTTCCTGTCAGTTGATACCCATAATTAATTTTTCCAGCTCTCTGTTTGGCATTTTGATAAGTCGATCCTCTTGAATTTTTATCAATACCAATCGATGCCACAGTATCATTTGTGGATTTTAAAATTAGGCTGACATCCGTACTGTAAAGCATTTTGCGGTCATTCTCATCATAAATTGGTTTGAGGTCATTACTATGTCTCCCAAATTGTTTACTATAGGCAGAATTGCTCCGCATACTCACAAAAAGCGTGTCTTGAGAGGTGATGTTAAATTGTTCCTTTTGAATAATGCTTGCTTCCTCGGCATATTCACTGGCTTGTTTGACTCCAACAACTACCAATCCGATGATGGCCAGTAACCATAATCCCAATAATGAAAATTTGGCAATGTTCCCGATTGATTTTAGGTTATTCACCAAAATTTTCAATCCGAGATAGAAGAGGAAGAAAAATGGAATTCCAATGGCAAAAAATAATAACATTGACATCAACCATACTGGAATGTTGGCAGCATTGGCCGCGTCAAAATAGTCGAAACCAGGAATGTGAACCGCATCAGCGATACCTACCGAAAACAATGCAATAATCAATGCAATGAGCGTTCCTGCTCCAATAATCATCAAGAATATTCCAATGAACTTTGCAAATACCTTAAAGAAAAACAGGATAATGTCTCCAATGGCATCAAAAAAGGTTTTTGATGACGATTTTATACGATTGCCTTGTTTGGGCAAATCTATATTTTTTACAGTATCCGATACGGTCTGCGATACATTGTCAAATCCGTCTTTGATTTTTTTTTCAATGTTGCTGATGTTTACAGGCTCACCTTTCATAATCAACTTATCGGACGTTGTAAGTGCTTCTGGTACCAGAACCCAAAACAATATGTAAATAAGAATGAATGTTCCACCGGAACCTATTGCCAGCAAAATCCAGAGTAAACGAACCCAAATGGCGTCAATGCCCAAATAATGACCGAGACCAGATGAAACACCAGCAATATATGAATTGTCAGTATCCCTAAATAGCTTTTTGGAATAATTGGTTTTAAAGGTTTGTTTCGGTTCGTCCTCAAAAATCTCGTCGTCCACCAAATAATCTTCCGGCTGACCCATAATGGTAATGATTTCTTCAACTTCCTTATTTCCAATAACTTGTTTGTCGTGCTTTACGCGCTCGCTAAACAATTCGGAGATACGAGCTTCGATATCTGCAATGATTTCCGAACGCCCTTGAGAGTCGGTAAACGAACGTTTGATGGCCTCAAGATAGCGTTGCAACTTTAGGTAAGCATCTTCATCGATATGAAAAAATATACCTGCTAAATTTATGTTGACTGTCTTATTCATTTCTTGATTTTTTTGTGTTGGT
>JBGTCT010000081.1:0-9657 GCA_041748695.1 Aquaticitalea sp.
TAAAATTAGATAAGGTCCAATTTCAAGTGCGCAAAGATACAAAATAAAATAGAATAAGTTATTTAATATCGTCTTTTGATGGTTTTTGAAAGATGTGACAATTCCTACGGCATTAATCAGTAAAATCAAACCAATACAAATGAATATGATGGTCTTTGAAGTTGAAACACTAAAAATCAAAATCACATTAATTGGCAATAACACAAAACCGCTAAAATTGAGGTAACTTGTTTTTTGAAACAAATAAGAATCGATGAGTTTATCAATTTCGAAAAGACTGGCGACAAGCCTTTCCAATAACACTTTTATGAGTACCAATGACGCAACACCAAAAAGTAGTTTTAAAAAATCCAGAATATCAAATGTCACAGATTTAATTAACGTGGAGTAAGCCAAGTAGCAAAATATTGAAAGTGAAATAATCAGGTTAAAGAACATCAAACTGTCAAATCCATCAATAAATTTTTGGTCCCGTGAGTAAATTTTCAAATATTTGGAATTCCCCAAAACTGCCGTAAAATCATTGAATCGCACCGAGAATAAATGCTTGGATAAGGCAATCGCTATCAAGCCCAGAAGGATAAATATTGTAAACCATTCGTTGGAAATAACATCTCGTAGCATGCCTACAAAATTATGAATAAAATTAAACTCTTTAACGTTTATTTATGCCTAATCGCATAAAAATTATACTTTAAAAAAACTTACTTTTGTTTTCGCGCTACGAGCTTTGATAAGCGTAGTATTAAATTTTTGTACATGCAGGATGCCATAGTCATCATACCAACATTTAATGAAATGGAGAACATAAAAGCCATTATCAGTGCAGTGTTTGCACAAGAGATGATCTTTCATGTGCTCGTGGTAGATGATAATTCACCCGATGGGACAGCTGGCGAAGTAAAAGCTATGCAGCAACTATACAACGATCGGTTGTATTTACTTGAAAGAAATAACAAAACAGGCTTGGGGACCGCTTACATCGAAGGTTTTCGTTGGTGTTTGGAAAGGGATTACAATTATATATTCGAAATGGATGCCGATTTTTCGCATAATCCATTAGATTTGATTAAACTATATTATGCATGTCATACGGAAGGGGCAGATGTGTCCATCGGATCGCGTTATGTTAAAGGTGTTAATGTAGTCAATTGGCCCATGAGTCGTGTATTGATGTCTTATGGCGCCTCAAAATATGTGCGTTTTATAACTGGTATGCCAATATGTGATACCACAGCTGGCTTTGTTTGTTACAAGCGGAAGGTTTTGGAATCAATCGATTTAGGTACCATAAAATTTGTTGGGTATGCCTTTCAAATTGAAATGAAATTCAAGGCATATCTTAAAAATTTTAAAATTGTGGAAGTCCCCGTGATTTTCACAGATCGACGTAAAGGAAAATCTAAAATGAGCAGTGGCATAATTTCCGAAGCCATTTTTGGGGTAATCACGATGAAAGTTAAAAGTTTATTTGGGAAGGAATAAAACATGCAAGAAAGAAGAACATTAATTAAAAACGCCAAAATCGTAAACGAAGGCCAAATCTTTGAAGGCGATATCTTGATTGAGGGCGAGTACATTAAAGAAATTTCAGAATCGATAAGTGCAAAAACATCCCAAGATGTCATTATCGATATTGAAGGAGGCTATGTTTTTCCAGGTGTCATTGACGATCAAGTACACTTCAGGGAACCAGGATTAACGCACAAAGGCACGATCGAAACCGAATCGAGAGCAGCCGTAGCCGGTGGCATAACCTCTTTTATCGAAATGCCTAATACAGTTCCGCAAGCAACGACTATTGAAAAGCTTGAAGAAAAATTCGAGATTGCATCAAAAACTTCCTATGCCAATTATTCCTTTATGTTTGGTGGAACCAATGACAATCTGGAGGAGATTTTAAAAGTAGATCCCAAAAAAGTTGCTGGCCTGAAATTGTTTTTAGGATCTTCTACGGGTGATATGCTGGTTGATGATCCAAAAGTGCTCGAAAAAATATTCAGCAGCACCAATTTGTTGATTTCGGCCCATTGCGAAGATGAAGCCACCATAAAACAAAATCTCGAAACGCATTTAAAAAAGTATGGTAATGACATTCCTATTGAATGCCATCCTATCATTAGAAGTGAGGAAGCCTGTTATATTTCTTCATCAAAGGCTATTGAATTGGCAAAAAAAACAGGAGCGCGTTTGCACGTTTTTCATCTGTCCACAGGAAAGGAAACAAATTTGTTCTCAAATAAAATTCCTTTAAAGGATAAAAAAATAACGGCGGAGGTCTGTATTCATCACTTATGGTTTTCGGATGAAGATTATAAAACCAAGGGTACACTCATCAAATGGAATCCTGCCATAAAAACAAGTAAAGACAGGGACCAATTGTGGAAAGCACTCTTGGACGATCGCATAGACGTTATTGCCACGGATCACGCACCGCATACTTTAGACGAAAAGAAAAATGTGTATACAGATGCACCTTCCGGAGGACCTCTTGTACAGCATGGTTTGATGGCCATGGTGGAAATGCACCATAGAGGCAAAATATCCTTGGAAAAAATTGTCGAAAAAATGTGCCACAATCCAGCCATTTTATTTCAAATTGAAAAAAGAGGTTATATAAAACCTGGCTACTTTGCTGATTTGGTTATTGTGGATATTAATAGTCCATGGTCTGTAAAAAAGGAAAATATTTTATATAAATGCGGTTGGTCGCCTTTTGAAGGTACAATTTTTAAGTCGAGAATAACCCATACTTTTGTAAATGGCGCTATGGTGTATAAGAATTTTAAGATTTTTGACGTTCATTCAGCAAAGAGACTAACTTTCAATAGATGAGACACTTTTTTATCATATGCATTGTGGTGCTTCTGTTAGGCTGTAACAGTTCCGATAAGCCAAGCAAGCCCGATGGATTAATCTCAAAAGAGAAGATGTCTGATATTTTGTATGATGTTTTTTTATTGAATGCCGCCAAAGGAATCAATAAAAAAGTTTTGGAAAGAAATGGTATTTCGCCACAGGAATATGTATATGAAAAACACAATATCGATAGTTTGCAGTTCGCATTGAGCAATAACTACTATTCTTACGATGCCAAAACCTATGAGGCGATCATGACAAAAGTCAAAGATAAGATTGAAGCAGAAAGAATTGTTGTGGACGCGCTAATAGAAAAGGAAAAGAAAACTAGGGATTCTTTAGATAAAAAAGTCAAAGATTCATTAAGTAAAATAAATAATAACCTTCGAATCACCGATTCATTAATCAAAAAAATTAGGGCAATACCAAAAGAAATCGACTAACATTTTTATGCCTTCTCATTCATATCACTCAAAAAGATAGTCCCAATATTTTTTAGAGTTTCGTCGATCGGTTTGAATTCAAAATTCAAAGTGTTTTTTATTTTTGAAGCATCATATCTTGTTTTTGACAATGCTGAATGAGCCATTTGCTTTGATAATTTTCTCCGCTTTCCGTTTAATTTATGATTTAACCAATCCAAACGCCAGCCTAGTTGTAGCAACCATTTTTTCGCTTCTTTTTGGGCAGGCTTCACGCCTAAAACTTTTGCTGTCTTTTGCTGAAATTCCCTAAAGGATAAATTTTCTGAAATCAATATGAAAGATTCGTTTTTAATATCGCTATCCATCAATTGAATCATTATGTCGACTACATCATCAACATCCACGTAAGCGGTTATTCCATCGGTATAATATGGAAAGCCTTTGTAGATTTTTGTGACTAGGCTTCCGCTGCCACCACCTCTCCAAAATCCAGGACCCAATATTACACCAGGATTGACAATGACGGCATCAACGCCTTCCTGCGTTCCGCGCCACACTTCTATTTGGGCGCCATATTTTGTGATTGCATACACGCTATGATCTTCTTCAGAGTTCCAAAGGGCAGACTCGGTAATCAATTTGTTTTCGTCGACTTCCTTTCCAATGGCCGCTATGGAGGAAACGTAGCAAAGCTTTTTAATTCGGTTCGCGACACAAAGATTGACAATATTTGCTGTGCCTTCAATATTAATTTTTCGAAGTTGATGGTATTTATCGGGCTCAAAACTGACCATTGCAGCGCTATGATACACGTAGTTTATATCTTTAAAAGCAATTTTTAAGGCCGGAACATCATTGATATCGGCTTCAATCCATTCAATTCGGTTGTAAAGCGTCTCAACATCATTAGTGTAGTATGAAAACACTTTTTTAACGGCTTCCAATTTATGAGCCCTCCGGTAAATCGCTCTTACCTGAACCTTTGCATTTGTCAGTTTATAAAGTAAATGCGAACCTACTAAACCTGTTCCACCAGTAACTAAAATCATAGAACTAAAATAAAGAATTATTCGGTAGTAATTGTGTATTGATTTTTATCTTTGGTAAAAATTTAATTTTAATATCAGTCCACGATAAAATTTACTGTAGTTGTAATTACCCGGTAAATCACCTTTACCCCAACCCTAAAGGGCGTCTGATTTTCCTCGATTTCATTCTTTAGGGAAGGGAAATAAATTGAGGAAAATCCTGCAAAATTGAATTTTGTCCTTTACTAATAATTTAAAAATAAAAAACATGGCAAACGCATTTGTTGACGAATTACGATGGAGAGGAATGGTGCACGACATCATGCCAGGAACCGAAGAGCAACTCAATAAGGAAATGACCACTGCCTATATTGGGTTTGACCCTACTTCAGATTCTTTGCACATTGGCAGTTTAGTGCCTATCATCTTGTTAGTGCATTTGTATAAAGCAGGCCATAAACCGATTGCTCTGGTAGGAGGTGCCACCGGAATGATTGGCGACCCTTCTGGGAAGAGTGATGAGCGTAATTTGCTTGACGAAGCTACATTGAACCATAATGTACAGGGCATCAAAAATGTACTGTCGCGTTATTTGGACTTTAAATCCAAGGAAAAAAACGCGCCAGTATTGGTGAACAATTATGACTGGATGAAGGATTTTACCTTTATCGATTTTGCGCGTGATATCGGTAAACGCATTACTGTTAATTACATGATGGCAAAAGATTCAGTTAAAAAACGTTTGTCTGGCGAAGAAGGAAATGTGGGTATGTCCTTTACCGAATTTACATATCAACTGATTCAAGGATACGATTTTTATCACTTGTATAAAACTTATAACTGTTTGTTGCAAATGGGCGGAAGCGACCAATGGGGAAATATTACTACAGGAACAGAATTGGTGCGACGGATGAATGTTGGTGAGGAAGCCAGGGCGTACGCGATGACCTGCCCATTGATTACCAAGGCCGATGGTTCTAAATTTGGTAAAAGCGAAGGCGGGAATATCTGGTTGGATGCTGACAAAACTTCTGTCTATAAATTCTATCAATTTTGGTTAAATGCTTCAGATGAAGATGCCGAGAAATACATTAAAATCTTCACGTTTTTAGAAAAATCAACAATTGATAATTTGATTGCAGAGCACAAAGACATGCCACATTTACGATTGCTGCAAAAACGTCTGGCTGAAGAGGTCACAACATTTGTACATTCTAAAGAAGACTATGACAATGCAGAAAAAGCCTCTGGGATTTTGTTTAGTAATTCATTCAAAAATGATTTAAAAACCTTGAACGAAACAACGTTTATCGAAGTTTTTGAAGGAGTACCGCAAGCGGAAATAGCCCGTTCAGAATTTAATGAAGGTTTGGATATGATTGCCGCATTATCAGCTAAAACTAACTTTCTGGCTTCTAATGGCGAAGCACGTAGGGCACTGAATGAAAATTCCATTTCGGTGAATAAAGAAAAAGTGAGCGACGACTATCACCTAACTTCAGAAGATTTAATCAACGATCGCTACATCATCATCAATAAAGGAAAAAAGAACACATATATTATTAAAATCATATAACGAACTCATCTTAACTTTTTTCAATTGGCTGCAAAATGCTCTTTTTGCCCATATTTCATTCTTTTTTCTTACTCCTTAATTCTGCTATGAAGTGCAAAAAGAAAGTAAAATCTCGATCAAAAATCCCTATTTTTCGCTTCAATCAAAAAAGTTAAGATGAGTTCAAAAAAAACGCCTGACGAAGTAAAACTTCAATCAGGCGTTAAAAAAACCAACCAATCAACTTAAAAACTTTTCTTTTTCAACAGCAAATCAAAATATTGATATTCTAATAGAGTCAATCTTCTTAATGATGCTCTAGTCGGAAGATGTCGTTGTTCATTACAACAATTAACAAAACATTACAACACCATTAAATTACAGCCTCTAATATCTGAAGTATCGAATCTTCCAATGATTTCGAAATCAGTATTTTGGTGAACTTTACCCAAATCTTGGGTGGCGATAAAAGAGCAAGAATTCACATTAGCCAAATCAATCACATTGATGCCACCAGTTTTATGGGAAGACAAAAGGGTTAGGGCATCTTCGGTATCGCGCGTGAGGATTTTCATCCATGGAGGACATTCAAAAATTCCATGTCCTATGGAATAGGCTTGGCTCAATAGTTCAGTCATTCCATATTCACTATGAATGGTTTCAACATCAAAACCTTGTTTTAAAATGCTGTGGAGCTCATTTCTAATCAACTCCTTTCTTCGACCTTTCATACCACCAGTTTCCATGACAATTGTGTTTTTTAATTGGAATTGATGTGTTTCCACTAAATCCAAGAGAGCAAATGAAACGCCAATCAAAATCACTTTTTGGCCACTTTCGTCCAATCGAATCAGCGTGTTTTTTAATTCAGATAAATTGTCCAGATAAAAGCCGCTGTCAGGATGTTTTGAATCCTTAATAAGATCCGCAACCATATAAATTAACGAAGACCCATCACGTTCTAAATAGGAAGGCAATAAAGCCAAAACGACATAGTCTTCGATGTTACCATAGAAATGCTCAAAACCTCTTTTAAAACTTTCTTCATACATACGAATGTCAGTAACCTGATGTTGGCTTGTGATGCTACCTGTCGTGCCCGAACTGGTAAAAACTTTTTCAACAGGTTTTAAACCACTAACGATACTGTGGCTTTTGAAAAACTGAATGGGCAAAAAGGGAATATCTAAAAGTCGATGAATATCGCTTGGATGCTTATAAAGCAAATCACAAAAAGAACGATAAACTGTGTTAGTTTCAAATTGAAATTTAAAAACATCCAAAGCCATTGCCTCGAAATCTTTTTCAGTTTGAATATTAAAAATAGTTTGCGTGCTTATCATCTATACAAAAATAGATAAAGAACTCGTTTAAATTAAAAAAGCGCTGCCAAGATTGACAACGCTTTTGAAAATTATTGAGAGATGACTAAATTATTTAACAACCAATTTTTTAGTCACTGTAGTATTGTTTTGAGAAATTTTCATAATATAAATTCCCGATTTTAATGTTGACACATTTAAATGGTTATTGCTAACAGTTTGGTTTAAGACTTGTTTTCCCAATACGTCGAAAACATTGACCGAAATTCTTTCAGAGTTAGTGGAAGAAATATTCACATAACCTAAAGATGTTGGGTTAGGATATAAGTTAAAATTATTTCTTTCGAATGAATTCACACTTAAAGTTAAATCATCAATTGAGCGAGCAGTAATTTGCGGATTACCACTAAATTCACTGATAAATCCAACTACAGGATTAGAACCAGCGGGAATGGTTTGACCTATATAATCTGCTTCTGCAAAATTTGTTCTAAAATTAATTGTAGCTCCATCACTTAAATCGTAATTAGTTGCAACGGCGAAAGTACCACCTGCATCTGCAAACGTTGCATTATTAATTCTAACTAATTGAGATTCGTAATCTTCCCAATTTGCTAACAACGTTGCTATGGTAACCACAGCTGGTGTTACATCTGTACCTGCCGCTACAGAGGCATCTTGTAATGGGACGAATTGTAAAACACCATTAAATTCGGATGCCGTCCCAACTAAACCGCTAATTCCATCTCCAATGGCAAAAGAGGTTGTTATAGTTCCTGAAGCATCATCAATTAAAATACCAGCACTTGCATCTTGTATATATTTTTGATTTCTTGATGCACGTGTATAAGTAACAGTAGGAACACTCATAAGTTGGTATGTAGCTCCAGTCCCATTAGAGACAAAATCGGCTCTCAACGCAGCTAAATCAGCTACTTCTGTAAAAGTTCCTATACTGAAAGAAACCATATCAGAAGCAATAACACCTCCGTCGATTAACTCTACAGTAACATCATATGTTGTTCCATCAGTTGTAGCAATACTGTAAGGACTATTTACACTATTAAAAGTTGAGCCATTTACTGTTATATTAACAGTTTCAGAACCTGTAGTATTTGAAGTATTGAACACAATATCCACATTCGTAGTACCAGGAGGTAGGATTGCAGAGTTAGCAGGTGAAGAGATAGTTATTGACGGACTTGTAGAGCACCCGTTATGGCTGCCAATTTGGCCCCATTCAGTATCGATTGGGTATACAATCCATTCTGATGAAGCATCATCAGTACCAAAAGAATCTAGTCCGATTGGATTTGGATTACATACTTCGGCTTTTCTTACCATTGTATGATTAAGTGTACCACTAGCAGTGCTTCCTACATTCCAAGCCGTTCCAGGATCAACACCTATTTGACCAATAACATCAATTACCGAACCAGTTTGTAAAAGCGCAACTGCATCATCACCATTAAAGAAGGTGACTGTTGATGCAACATCCCCATTTGCAATAATTGATGCATTGGCATTTGAGTTGTAAATCACATAGACATCTCCGCTTAAGAGGATAGTCCCACTTGCAAAAGTCAAAGAGTTAGTAGCACTAGCAGATCCATTTGAATATAATTCTACCGAATAATCTACTAAATCAACATTTGAACCTGTTCCATTATAAATCTCAAGCCATTTATTGTTACTGCTTCCTTCACCATACATGCTGAAGTATAAGTTTGAAGCTTGGCCAAATGACAAAGAGCTAACTAATAACGTAAGTAATAAAAAGTAAATTTTTTTCATATTTTATGGTTTTAAGTATATGCAAATATAATAATTAATGAGACATACACTTAACTCCTATAGAGTAATGAATCACTTATAACCTTATGATAACATGAAGACAATTAGTTACCTTACTACCAGTTTTCTAGTAGCGGAGATGTTATTCTCCTTAATTTTAAGAATGTAGATTCCTGGTGACAATTTGGAAATGTTCAATTCCTTCCCGAACATGGAAGTACTGTAGATTTTCTTTCCTAAAACGTCAAAAATTTCAACCTCTTTAGAAAGGTTTAATTTTGTGCTAATATAAATTTTTCCATTGCTGACCGGGTTGGGGTAGATGGACAAATCTTCGATGGATTCGGAATTGGATGTATTGGGTTCGGCAATTTGAGAAAAGCCTATGTTACCCACAAAAAGGAATGCCATAAACCAAAAGATGTATAAGTAGTTTTTCATCAAATCAAATTCTTTAGATTAAAAGTAATAAAAATAATGCAAAAGACGTACCAAAAATATGATAAACCTTGGATATATTCGACAAAAGGACAAATGATTTAACTTTTGAAAGTTATCATATTGTTATGATTCAATGGTACATTATAATTTTTTGTTATTAATTCTATCTTTACTAAAGGAATTTATGCTAACTTTCGTAAGATGAAAAAAAGGGAAATCAAAATATTGTTGGT